>JBFFWJ010000036.1:0-13048 GCA_041570315.1 Longimicrobiales bacterium
ATCGAGATCCCCTTCGCCCAGCGCGACCTGCACCTGCGCAACGCGGGCGAACTGGGCCAGTCCATCGCCGACGGCCTGCGCGGCACCGCGCGCGTGGCGCCGCCGCCCCCGGAAGCCGCCCCCAAGACCGCCGCGCCGAAGCGGCGCAGGCGGGGCAAGCCGGCCGGGAACGACCCGGACGGGGCGGACGGACGCTGAGGGAGGGGAGCGGACGGTGACCGAGCTGATCAAGGTCAGGCGCCCCTCGCTGAGCGCCTACTACGCGGCGCGCCGCCAGCGCACCGACGCCTGGCAGCGCCTGAAGACCCTCGCCGACGAGTGGGAGGAGGAGGGCCGCTCCCCCCGCCTGGACAAGAGCCTCCGGTCGGAGCTCGACGAGCTGGAGCGGCTGGAGGCCTACTTCGCGTACCCCGGCCGTGAGGTGGTGGAACGCCTGCGGGGGCTCGCCGAGCGGGGCGACCAGCCATCCTTCGGGAGGCTTTCGCGCTTCGTGGTGCGGATGCTCGTCAGTCATGCGTTCCGGATGTACCTGGACGAGGACGAGAGCAGCGCATGGCCCGAGCCCGGGGCCGAGCACGCCCTCCCGGTCCACCCGGGCCTGGTGGAGGACGAGCGGCCCTACTTCGAGGTGCTCGTGGTGGACGACCTGACGGCGGCCGAGGAGGACGCGCTCATCGAGCGGCTCCGCTCGTACCGCTCCGACGACGACGACTTCGTGTACGATGTGGTGATCGTGCCATCCTTCGAGGACGCGCTCATCGGGGTGCTCCTCAACTACCACGTCCAGAGCGTCGTCATCCGCTACGGGTTCCCGCTGGAGTCGCGGAACCGCCTCACCGTGCTGGACCGCACGCTGGCGCAGTTCAACGCCGCCAAGGTGGAGGAGGCCGAGGTGGGGCTGACCCTCGGCAGGGCGATCCAGGCGGTCCGCCCCGAGCTGGATCTCTTCCTCGTCACCGACGCGCCGGTCGAGACGCTCGCCGGGAGGAGCGGGTCGACCTTTTCCCGCGTCTTCTTCCGTCAGGAGGACTACCGGGAGCTGCACCACTCGATCCTCAAGGGGATCGGGCGACGCTTCGACACGCCGTTCTTCTCGGCCCTCAAGGAATACAGCCACAAGCCGACGGGGGTCTTCCACGCCCTCCCCATCGCCCGCGGGAAGTCGGTGACGAAGTCGCACTGGATCCGGGAGATGGAGGACTTCTTCGGACCCGGGGCCTTCATGGCGGAGACGTCGGCCACGACGGCGGGCCTCGACTCCCTCCTCCACCCGCACGGCTCGCTGCGGGAGGCGCAGGACGCGGCGTCCCGGGCCTTCGGCGCGGAGCGGACGTACTTCGTGACGAACGGGACCTCGTCCGCCAACAAGATCGTGCTCCAGGCGCTGGCGGGTCCCGGAGACATCGTCCTCGCGGCCCGGGACTGCCACCAGTCGCACCACTACGGTATCGCCCTGTGCGGCGCGCAGCCCGTCTACCTGAACCCCTATCCGCTCACCCCGTACTCCTTCTACGGGGGCGTGCCCCTGGCGGAGATCAAGCGCGAGCTCCTCGCCCTGCGGGCGGCCGGCAAGCTCGACCGGGTGAAGGTGCTCCTCCTCACCAACTGCACCTTCGACGGCATCGTCTACAACCCCGAGCGGGTGATGGAGGAGGTGCTCGCCATCCACCCCGACATCGCCTTCGTGTGGGACGAGGCCTGGTTCGCCTTCGGGTACTTCACGCCCATCACGCGGCGGCGCGTGGCCATGGAGGCGGCACGTACGCTTCGTCAGCGGCTCTCGTCGCCGGAGTATCGTGCGCTGCACGCGAAGTGGAGAAAGGAGTTCGACGCGACGGAGGGCGAGGAGAAGTGGATGGGCCGCCTCCGCCCCGACCCCGATGCGGCCCGTGTGCGGGTCTACGCCACGCAATCGACCCACAAGACGCTCACGAGCTTCCGGCAGGGATCGATGATCCACATCCGGGACCAGGAGTTCGGGCGGCGCGTGGCGGAGGGTTTCCAGCAGGCGTACCTGACGCACACCTCCACCTCGCCGAGCTACCCCATCCTCGCGTCCCTGGATCTCGGCCGCCGACAGGTGGAGCTGGAGGGGTACGAGCTGGTGCAGGGCGCGGTGGAGCAGGCGATGATCCTGCGGGAGCGGATCAACGCCCATCCGGGAATCGCGCGCTTCTTCCGGATGCTCGCCCCGGAGGACCTGATCCCCGAGCGGTTCCGGCCGTCGGGCTTCCGGAGCTACCGGGCGGCGCGGACGGACTGGAAGGGGATGGACGCCGCCTGGGAGCAGGACGAGTTCTGCCTGGACCCCACGCGCCTCACCCTCTTCGTCGGGAGGACGGGCATCGAAGGCGACACGCTGAAGCGTCGCCTCATCGAGGACTTCGACATCCAGGTCAACAAGACGAGCCGCAACACCCTCCTCTTCATGACGCACATCGGGACGTCCCGCGGGTCGGTGGCGTACCTCATCGACGTCGTCGCCCGCCTCGCCGACGAGCTCGCCGACGAGGCCGCCGCCGAGAGCGAGCAGCGGGCGGAGTTGCGGCGCCGACGCGTGGAGAGCCTGGTGGAGAACCTCCCGCCGCTCCCCGACTTCTCGGCCTTCCACCGGAGCTTCCGTGCGGACCCGGACACCTCCACCCGGGAGGGGGATCTCTTTCGCGCCTTCCACCTCTCCAATCAGCCGTCAGAGGTCCGTTACGTGCCCCTCGACGCCGAGCTGCGGTCGCGGCTCTCCGGGGGGGAGGTCCTGGTATCGGCCTCCTTCGTGACGCCCTACCCGCCCGGCTTCCCGGTCCTCGTACCCGGCCAGGTCCTCTCCGAGGAGATCGTGCACTACCTGTCGAAGGTCGACGTGAAGGAGATCCACGGCTACGACCCCGAGCTGGGGTTGCGGCTCTTCACCGAAGCGGCGCTGGAGAGGCGATGCGGAAGATCCTGAGGGGGCTGTCCGAGATCCGCGGCCACTTCATCCGCGACGAGACGCCTACCTGGTACGTGTGCGCCACGCCCTACACCCTCATGGGAATGGACGAGTGGGTCCGGGGGTTTCGGTACGTGTCCTACGCGGACTGCTTCGACGGGCGGCATCCCCGGGTCTTCGTGCCGGAGCAGCCGACGGCCGAGACCTTCCCGTACGAGCTCCTGGAGGAGATGAACAACGACCTCTTGCGGAGACCGGACGTGGGAGCCCACGTGCGCGGGCACGGCCCCGGGCGCGTCGTGCTCATGATGTTCGACGACACCACGCGGGCGTTGGCGGCGGAGCTCGACCTGGAGCTGATCCTCCCCGAGTCCGAGCTTCGGCGGATGGTGGACGACAAGGTCGAGGCCACCCGCATCGGAGACCGTGCCGGCGTTCCCAGCGTGCCCAACGCCCTGGGGCGAGCCGGGAGCTGGGAGGAGCTGCGGGCGCTGGCGTCGGGCCTGGGCCCGGAGCTGGTCGTGCAGACCCCCTTCGGGGACAGCGGGATGACGACCTTCTTCGTCGGCTGCGAGGAGGACTTCCGGCGCCACGAGCGCGCCATCGTCGCGGAGCCGGCCATCAAGGTGATGAAGCGAATCCGGCCGAAGCAGGCCGCCATCGAGGGGTGCGTCACCCGTGAGGGGACCATCGTGGGTCCGCTCATGACGGAGGTGATCGGCTTCGACGAGCTCACCCCCTTCCGGGGCGGCTGGGCCGGGAACGAGGCGGCGAACGGCGCCTTCACCGACGCGCAGCGGGAGGCCGCCGGAAAGGGCACCGCCCGCTTCGGCAACGCGCTACGGGAGCTCGGTTACCGCGGGTATTTCGAGATCGACTGGCTGATCGACGAGGACACGGACGAGGTGTACCTCGGAGAGGTCAACCCGCGCCTCAGCGGTGCCAGCCCCCTGACGAACCTGGCGGCCTTCGCCCACGCCGACGCCCCCCTCTTCCTCTTCCACCTCCTCGAGTACTCCGACCACGACTTCGAGCTCGACGTGGAACGGCTGAACGGCCGCTGGCGCGACCCCGAGAACCTGGACGACTGGAGCCAGCTCATCGTCAAGCGGACGGAGGAGGGTTCCGTCCGACTGACCCGGGCACCGGCGACCGGGGTCTGGAGGCTCGGGGCGGACGGAGGCGCGTCCTTCCTCTTCCCGCAGACGCACCGGCGCACGGTGGACCGCGACGACGAGGCCTTCTTCCTGCGCATCCCCAAGGTGGGCGACCTCGTCCGGCGCGCCGACGACCTGGGCGTCCTGGTCTTCAGGGGGCGGGCGATGACCGGCTCGGGAGCTCTTACGGACCGGGCGTCGGCGTGGATCCGGGCGATCCGGGCGCACTTCGAGGGAGTGTAGACTCACGGCCCCCAGGGGGTCTCCTGGCCCGGATCTACCACGTGCTGTCGCCGCTCTGTCCCGCCTGTGGCGGCGAGAGGAGGATCTTCGCGTTGGCCTTCATTCCTGGGCTCCCGGCAGTGGGCCCGGCAGGGGTCGAACCCGCGACCTACCGATTGTGAGGCTCCAGCGGGTCGGGGCGGAATCTGGGAAAACCCCACGTACGCGGTCTACGTTCGCTGGGTTCTCCCCTGCCCGGCTTCTCGTCGCTCGGGAGGTTACCGCAGCCAAACTGATACAAGAACCGATACGGCCAGCCCCGCCAACTTCTACCCCGCCGAGCCAGGATCGAGGGGTGTGTAAAAGGAGAGGCGACGTACCTTCGCGCTGACGATGAACAGCGAAGCCCGGGTAGCCGCCCGGGGAAGCTGCCGCTGTTCGCACGCAGGACGAAGGAGGTGGCATGGCTGATCCCGGAGCTGTACCTGCACGGTCTGGCCGAAGGGGACTTCGAGCTCGCGCTGAGGGGTCTTCTGGGTGAGGGCGCGCCGCTGTCGAAGGCCTCGATCCGGCGGCTGAGACAGAGCTGGACCGAGGAGTTCGAGGCCTGGTCACGGCGCTCGCTCGAAGACCGCGAGGTGGTGTACGTGTGGGCCGATGGGATCTACGTGAAGGCGGGCCTGGAGCGCGACAAGGCAGCACTGCTCGTGGTGATCGCAGCGCTCAGGGACGGCACGAAGGAGGTCTTGGCCATCAAGCCAGGCTACCGCGATTCGATCGAGTCGTGGTCCGACCTCTTTCGCGATCTCAAGGCCCGTGGCATCCGAGCTCCACGACTGCTCGTCGCGGACGGCAACAGCGCGATCTGGGGAGCGGCGAGACAGGTGTGGCCCCAGTCGGGCGAACAGCGGTGCTGGAACGACAAGATGCACAACGTGCTCGACCGGCTCCCGAAGCGTGAGCAGGCCGAGGCGAAGAATCTGCTGAGGAAGGTCGTCTACGCCGAGACGAAGAAGGAGGCGACTGAGGCCCGTGCGGCGTTCGCCGAGCGCTACCGGCCGTGGTACCCGAAGGCCGCGGACGTGCTCGACGACGACTTCGACAGAATGGTCACGTTCCATGACTTCCCCGAGGCCCACTGGAAGCATCTGAGGACAACGAACATCGTCGAGAGTCCCTTCGCCTCAGTGCGACTCCGTACCTCGGCAGCCAAGCGGCTCAAGAAGGTCGGGAGCGCCACGGCCCTCATCTGGACGCCCCTCACGGTGGCGGAGAAGCGCTTCCGCAGGCTCGACGCGCCCCACCTGCCCAGAGACGTTTACGAAGGCGACAGTTCGAGGACGGAAAGCCCGTCCCGCCATGTCAGCGAAAGGCCGCAGCCTAAACGTTTACACACGTAGTATCGACCCGACCTCGGCGCTAGCCACGGGTTACGTCAACTTTCTAGACATCCGCCATCGTCGAACTCGCACGAACAGGTTCGGCGCAAATACCATGGCGAAATGTTCGAGCCTTTCTTCGCTGTACGCACCTGCGAATATGATCTTTATTAGAGCCTTGAACCGCGCAACAAATCGTTTCTCTATCAGATTGCCGGTTAATTCTGCATAGCGGAGCGACCGGATAACGGTCGCGCGCAAGCAAGACATCTCATCGCCATCTTGCCCGAACACTCTCTCCGCAACGTCGATATCCGACAGCCTGAGACGAGCGCTGGCTCGCGCCATATCGATTCCTGACCACAGTCGTCTTCTGTACGTCTCCACAGAATCAAGCGCGTCTACCTGAGTCGTCAGGCTATCCGGATGCCTTCGGAAAATCACCAATTCTTCGTCGATGTATGTAACGTCACCCAGCAGGCTTGCTCGAAAAGGAATGATGACATCTTCGTTCACCGCAGGATCCATTTCACCGAATTTCGTTAACACCGAGCGTCGGACCGCAAAAGTAGCTCCTGCAGCGTATGCGTCGACACGTGCAAACCATGTCCTCACGTTTTCGCCTTCAGGAGGATGAGGCACTACCGTGGTCCCCAAGGGTCGTCCTTCCCGGTCAATCAACGTCATACCCGAGTAGACCGCATGATTGCGAGGATTCTTGACAAATTCCTCCATTATTCTACTAACCCGAAAGGGTTGTGAAATATCATCACCATCAAACGATACGATGAACTCAGTATCGATGCGATTCAATATGGCATTCAAATGAGCGGTCTTACTTCCGGAGTTGCTTTGCTGCCTGTTCAGGAATACGTCATGTTTGCCCTGATATTGGGCTACAAGCGCCTTGATTATTTCAAAAGTATTGTCGTTGGAAGCATCATCCGAAACGAAGACTCGGAGCCCCTCGTAATCCTGTTCGAGTACACTGGCCAAAGCCTCGCCAATATAGTTCTGGCAGTTGTATGACAAGAGAACGGCAGTGACCGAGCTGTCGTGAACACGCAATTCTGTGTCGACGACATCTGATTTCGGAATTTCCCTCATCCTTGTCGTACCCTTGCGAATGCCGGTCTCAACTCGAGAATCAGTGGAAACTTGTTGCGATTTGTGAAGTTTCCAAAGGCGAAATCCAACCGTAATCGCAACCCATTTCAAGTTTAGGAACAACGCGCCAAGCTCGTCAATTGAACATAGTTTAGCGCCCCCGATTTCACTGGACAGTGGATTGGCGAGAGAGCCGGGGTCCAGAGAGAAGGGGGTGTTGGATGTCTCCGAAGCCGAGGGAGTCAGAGGCGACCGAAGGTCGTGGAGGGCAGAAGCCGCCGGAGCGGGTAGGGGACGCCATGCCCCTATGATGCCTAGCCATGACCGGGTCGAGCCACAGCCAGATAGGCCAAGACCGCAGCACGCCTCGGTTGAAGCGTGACGGTTTCGGCCTCGTCGGGCCCGAGGACGAGCCCGGGGGCTCCGAACTAGAGCTAACGGGTGAGCAGGTGTTCCTCCCGAGCGGCCAAGCCCGAGGGCATTGCGGTCATGCGCAGGGAATTCTTGCGGAAGAGCCAGGGAAGAGGGCCCTCCCATTTTGTCGAAGCTACGTGCGCGGCGACGCGCGTGACAACGCAACTCTCCCGTTGCCTTCGTTCCCCCAGGAGTTCACGATGAGATCGACTTTCCTCCTCGTGGCCGCAATGGCCACGCTCTCGGCCTGCGCCGAGTCACCAACGCAGACAGCCGACGTAGAACCGGCCTTCGCGACGCACGAGGCTTCCCACGGCCGTGTCGTCGGGTCCGCCAGCGGCAGTGGGCACGCACTCTGTACGCCCGATGGTGTCGACTGCCGGGCAAACGTCGGCGGGGAGGATCTGCTGGACAGATACCCCGAACTGGAGGCGAAAGACCTCGCGCTGCGGTCGTTCTCCTTCACAGCGGAGCTCCTCGGGGACGGCACGGCACGCGGCAAGGCTCAGTACAACAACCGCGGGCGGGTGGAGGCCTGGGACGTGGACGTCGAGTGCATGTTGTTCCGCTCGGGGTCCGACAAGCCCAATCAGGTCTGGATGCTCGGCAGGCTCACGCGCGGCTACGGCGGGTCGGCCCTTCCCCCCAGTCCGCCGCACGCGGAGGGAGTCGGCGTGCTCTTCGCGGTCGAAGACAACGGCGAAGGGACCTCGGCGGCGCCGGACCGTATGGTAGGCTTCGCCACGGTGCCGGAGGCCACCTACCTGACCGTCTGCCCGTTCTTCAACGCACAGATCGAGATCCTGCCGTTCGATGCCTTCTTCGGCGCCTTCTCATTCGAGGCGTTCCGGGGCAACGTCCAGGTGCGGCCGCCCTCCGCGGACTGATAGCGTCGCACGCACGAAGAGGTCCTACTCCCCCACCCACCTCCTCCGGAGCGTGGGTGGGGGAACTCTTTGGCGAGAACCCGACCGCGGTCGAGCAGGTGTCCTCGGCGCCTCTCGAGTGGCGATGAATGCCGCACCCCCCAAGGGCCCGGACGACGAAAGCCGGAAGCCCAGGCCGTTCCTGGACTCCCGGCAGTGGGCCCGGCAGGGCTCGAACCTGCGACCTACCGATTATGAGTCGGCTGCTCTGACCAACTGAGCTACGGGCCCCGTGGCGGAGCCCTCGCACCACCGCGCTCGGGTCCGCCGGTGGGCCTAAGATAGCCGGCTACGCCGAACCGCGTCAGCCTGCGGCGCACGGGGGCACGCCCGCGCCCCGCTCCGGCCCCCGCCAGCGCTCGTGCCTCCACCCGCTCCCCTGCAACTTCCCGGCGCCCGCGCTACCTTCATCACGCCAGCATCACGCCCATACCGTCCGGTACGGGCGTGCGAACGCATCGGCGGAGCACCGCCTGTCATGAGAGTCCTGGTGGTCGGCGCGGGCGAGGTCGGGTTCCACCTCGCGAAGCGCCTCTCCGAAGAGGGCCAAGACGTCGTCATCATCGAGTCGGATCCCGATCGGGCCGACTTCGCGTCGCAGCATCTCGACGTGCTGACCGTGGTCGGTAACGGCGCCGCGCTCTCCGCGCTGGAGAAAGCCTCGGTCCGCAAGGCGAGCATGCTGCTCGCGGTGACGAGCCGGGACGAGGTGAACCTGATCGCCTGTCTCGCCGCCAAGCGGATGGGCGTCGAGTACACCGTGGCACGAGTCTCCAACCCCGACTACTACGAGCAGGGCTCCGTGCTGTCGCGCGACGAGCTGGGCATCGACCTGATGGTCAATCCGGAGAGGGAGTGCGCCCGCGAGACCTTCCAGCTCCTGCAGAACCTCGCCTTCACCGAGGTCACCGAGTTCGCGGAAGGCCGGGTCGAGCTGCTCGGGCTGATGGTGAAGGAGGGCGCTCCGGTCGCCGGAAAGAAGATCAAGGAGCTGCGCGCGGAGCTCTCGGGCGCGTACCACTACGTGACGGTCGCAATCGTCCGCGGGGGCGTGACGAGCATCCCCACGGCCGAGTCCAGCATCGAGGCGGGCGACCACATCTACCTCCTCGCCCCGAGAACCGAGCTGGCCGACGTGCCGCCGCTCGCCGGCCACGACCGCTTCTCGCTTCGCCGGGCGATGATCGCGGGCGGCAGCGCGGAGGGCGTCTATCTGGCCAAGCTGCTCGAGGAGGCCGGCATCGAGTGCACCATCCTCGACAGCGACCGGCGCCGGTGCGTCGAGCTCGCCGAGCAGCTCCCGCGATCGCTGGTGCTGCACGCCGACGCGACCGACCTCGAGCTCTTGGAGATGGAGGGCGTGAGCGGAACCGACGGATACGTGGCGGCGACCGGCAACGACGAGACCAACCTGCTGTCGAGCCTCCTCGCCAAGACGGCCGGCGCGAAGAAGGTGGTGAGCCTCGTGCACACCTTCGAGTACCTCAGCCTGGTGCCGCGCGTGGGCGTCGACGCGAGCGTCTCGCCCCGTATCTCGACGGTCAACGCGATCCTGCGCTACGTCCGCCGCGGCCGGGTGATGACGGTGGCGAGCCTGTCGGGCATCGACGCCGAGGCGATCGAGTTCGTGGTGGACAACCGCTCGCGCATCGCCGGCCAGGCGCTGAAGGACGTCCAGTTCCCGAGGGGCGGCGTGGTGGCCGCGGTGCTGCGCGGCGAGGAGATCATCCTCCCGAGGGGCGAGGACGTGCTGCACCCCGGGGACGATGTGATCGTCTTCGCGCTCCCCGAAGCCATCCCCGAGGTCGAGGCACTCTTCGACTG
The DNA here is from genome assembly GCA_041570315.1 of Longimicrobiales bacterium. Taxonomy (GTDB): domain Bacteria; phylum Gemmatimonadota; class Gemmatimonadetes; order Longimicrobiales; family Gaopeijiaceae; genus JBFFWJ01. Next base: position 9,956 of record JBFFWJ010000036.1, read on the forward strand.
ATGTCGCTGCGCAAGGTGGCCAACGTCGTCGGCCTGCTCCAGGTCTTCCTCTCCCTCTCGATGTTCGCCACCGCGATCGTCGCGGGCTGGTACGCCGAGGGCGACGCGGGCGGCTTCGTGGCATCGGGCGCGATCACGCTCGTCGTGGGCTGGGCGGTCTGGATCTCGACGCGCTTCGAGGGGGACATCACCGGCCGCGAGGGCTTCGCCATCGTGACGATGGCGTGGACGGCGACCGCGCTCTTCGGCTCCCTGCCCTATCTGATCACCGGCGTCCTCGACTCCCCGATCGCCGCGCTCTTCGAGGCGATGTCGGGCTTCACCACCACCGGGGCGACCGTGTTCGCCGACGTCGAGGCGCTGCCCCACGGCGTGCTCTTCTGGCGCTCGCTCACGCACTGGCTCGGCGGGATGGGGATCATCGTGCTCGTGATCGCCGTGCTCCCCTTCCTCGGGGTCGGCGGGATGCAGCTCTTCCGCGCCGAGGTGCCCGGGCCCACGCCGGAGCGGCTGCGGCCCCGCATCACGCAGACCGCGAAGCTGCTCTGGTTGGTGTACTTCGCGATGACCGCGGCCGAGGCCCTCCTCTACCTCCTGGGCGGCATGCCGCCGTTCGAGGCCATCACGCACTCGTTCTCGACGCTGGCGACCGGCGGCTTCGGAACCCGCAACGACTCGATGGCGGGGTACTCCGCCTACATCCAGTGGATCACGATCCTCTTCATGTACCTGGCCGGGGTGAACTTCGCGCTCCACTTCCGGGCGGCCACGGGCCGCTTCGCCTATTTCCGAGACCAGGAGTGGAGGTTCTTCACGTCCGTGCTCGTGCTCGCGGCGCTCAGCATCACGGTGCTCAGGCTCGTCGCCGGCACGGGCTCGGGGATCGAGAACACGCTGCGGCACGCGCTCTTCCAGGTCGTCGCGATCACGACCACGACGGGCTTCGTGAGCGCGGACTACGAGCGGTGGGTGCCGGGGGCGCAGATGATCCTGTTCGCGCTCTTCTTCGTCGGCGGGATGGCGGGCTCCACGGGCGGGGGGATCAAGGCGCTCCGCGTGCTCGTCCTGCTCAAGCAGACGGCGATCGAGATCCGCAAGCAGCTCCACCCGCGCGCGGTGCTCGTCACGCGGATCGGCACGACTCCCGTGAGGGAGGAGGTGATCGCGCGGGTCGTGGGGTTCGTGCTCCTCTACCTCCTGCTCTGCCTGGCCGGCGCCCTCGCCCTCGGGCTCACGGGCGTCGATCCCCTCTCCGCGGTGGGGGCGAGCATCGCGTCGGTCGGCAACGTGGGCCCTGCCTTCGCGGAGCTGGGGCCCACCGACAACTACGGCTGGATGTCCTCGCCCGGGCTCGCCGTGCTCACCTTCCTGATGCTGGTCGGGCGGCTCGAGATCTATACGGTCCTCGTCCTCTTCAACCCAGAGCTCTGGAGGGCGCGCCGCTCGTACCACTGAGCGAGAGCGGACGGGCGATCAGGGGCTGTCGATCGACGCACGCGTGCCCGCCGGCACGGCGCGCGTTCCCGGCCGTGCCCCCCCTGAGGGCCGACGCTCAGTCCTTGGTTCCGAAGAGCCGGTCGCCAGCATCCCCCAGGCCGGGCCGTATGTAGCCGTTCTCGTCGAGCCCGCGGTCGAGCGCCGCCGCGAACACCCGCACCTCCGGGTGGGCCCGGCCGAGGGCCCGCACGCCCTCGGGCGCGGCCACCAGGCAGGCGAACCGGATCCGCGTGGGATCCGCGCCCCGGCGCTCGAGCCCGGCGATCGCCGCGGTGGCCGACCCTCCCGTGGCGAGCATCGGATCCACGACGAGAACCGGGCGCTGGTCGAGGTGACGGGGCACCTTGAAGTAGTACTCTCCGGGTTGCAGCGAGACCTCGTCGCGGGCCATCCCGATGTGGCCGATGCGCGCGCTCGGCATCACGCGCAGCACGCCATCGACCATCCCGAGCCCCGCGCGCAGCACGGGCACGATCACGGGCTTCTTGCCCTTGAGCCGGCGTCCGACCATCGGCTCCAGCGGGGTCTCCACACCGATCTCCTCCTCCTCGAGATCCCGCGTGAGCTCGTAGACCATGATCGAGATGATCTCGTCGACGAGCTCGCGGAAGAGCTTGGACGGGGTGTCCTTGTCCCGCAGGATGCCGAGCTTGTGGCGCACCAGCGGGTGATCGACGAGGGTCAGGTTCGGGTGCTCGGGCATGGCGTCTCCGTGGGGTGAGCGCGAACGCGCTACCTTAGACCAGAAGGCCCGGCACGGAAAGGCGGGCTCCCACGAGGCCGACATGCGCGACGATTCCTGGGCCGATCGGCGCACCGGGATGGTGCGCGAGCAGCTGCGCGGGCGCGGCATCCGCGACCCGCGCGTTCTGGGCGCGCTCGGGCGCGTGCCCAGGGAGCGCTTCGTGCCTGCCGCGCAGCGGGCTCACGCGTGCGCGGACCGCGCCGTCCTCATCGGCCACGGTCAGACGATCTCGCAGCCCTACATGGTCGCGGTCATGACCGAGGCGCTGGAGCTCCGGCCCGGGCACCGCGTCCTGGAGATCGGGACCGGCTCGGGATACCAGGCGGCGGTGCTCGGGGCGCTCGGGGCCGAGGTCTACTCCGTCGAGCGCGTGGCGGAGCTGGCCGAGACCGCGCGTGGCGTGCTCGACGAGCTCGGCTACGGTGACGTCCGCGTACGGATCGGCGACGGGTCGCTGGGCTGGCCCGAGGAAGCTCCCTTCGACCGGATCCTGTTGACCGCGGCTGCGCCCTCCGTGCCTCCCACGCTGCGTGCGCAGCTCGACGCGCATGGCGGCCGGCTGGTCGCACCGGTGGGTACGCGGCACCTCCAGGAGCTCGTCGTGATCGAGCGCTTCGGCACCACGTGGACCACGGAGCACCTGCTGGAGTGCCGCTTCGTACCGCTGCTGGGCGAGCACGGCTGGAGCCCCTGAGCGGCATCCCGGGCCATCCACCCGGCCCGAGAAGGCAGCGCTCGGCTCCGCTCGAGGGCGGCGTAGCCCGCGCCGAGGCGGAAGATCGCGAGGAGGATCGCTGGGCTGATCAGTCGGCGTCCGTCAGCGCCTCGAGCGCGGCGCGCTCGTCGTCACC
>JBFFWJ010000037.1:0-13035 GCA_041570315.1 Longimicrobiales bacterium
TCGTCGGCCGACTCGATCGCGCCTGGGCACCGACCGGACGCGAATACTTCGAGCGTGCCCGCTCCGTCGGGAGCTCCCGCATCACGCTGCGAGAGGCGGAGGAGTCCGGACACTTCGAGATGATCGCGCCCTCGAGCTCGAGTTGGCCGCTGGTCCTGCAGGAGCTGGAAGCCCTATCCCGGGAGATGCTGGGGAATCGGGAGGAGGGTTAGGGCGGGTGAGAGCGCTCCAGCGCCCCCCTCCGTCGCTCGGCCGGCGTCGAGCACCACCGAGATCAATGGGGTCCGCTAGTCGGCGCTCTCCGGCTGCGACCGGCCGACCGAACGCCGCGGCGGGGGTCGGCGCCCCGACCTCGCCAGGTACGGGCTCCTCACCTCACCGAGCTCGATGGGCACGGCCACCTTCACCAGGACCGTGAGGATGAAGAGGCCCATGGCCCAGATCCCGAGCGTCACCGAGATCTCCACCCAGGTGGGCGAGTACTCGACGATCTCGCCCAGAGGTGAGGGGACGAAGCCGGGTACGACGAGTCCCATGCCCTTCTCCACCCAGATCGCGACGAAGAGCACGATGCAGGCGCCCAGCAGCCAGTAGCGGTTCGCGCGCAGCGGGTGGATGGTCATCACGACGGTCGCGCCCACGTTCAGGACGATCGCGGTCCGGATCCAGGGCACGAGCGCGTCGCGCCCCTCGAGCCCGAAGAAGAGGTAGCGGGCGCTCTCGACGTGATGCGTCGGGAAGTAGAACTCGGTGAAGATCTCCGAGCCGAGCATGATCAGGTTGATCTGCGCCGCGACCGTGGTCACCATCGCCAGCTTCATGAAGGCGGGGCGCCCGATGTCGTACTCGGTCTGGCTGTCGATGACCCAGAGCAGGAGGATCATGAACGCCGGGCCGGCCGTGAAGGCGGAGGCGAGGAAGCGCGGACCGAGAAGGCCGTGGTTCCAGAACGGGCGGGCCGGCAGACCCGCCATGAGGAATGCGGTCACCAGGTGGATGCTCACCGCCCAGAACACGGAGAGGTACACCCAGGGCACGTACCGCGACTTGTCCGGCTTCGTCCCACGGTAGTGGTTGTACAGGATGTAGAAGGGGATGAACAGGTTCAGCGCGAGGTATCCGTTCAGCACGATGACGTCCCACGCGAGCATCGAGCGTGGCCAGTTGAGCAGGCCGATGCCGGGGACCAGGTGCCACGACGCGAATGGGTTGCCGAGGTCGACCGTGACGAAGGCCAGGCACATGCAGAGGGCGGAGACCGCGACGCCCTCGGCGATGAGCACCGCGCGCTGGAAGTCGACGTCGGCGAGCACGTAGGCCGGCAGCACGAGCATGACCGCGGCGGCCGCCATCCCGACCAGGAAGGTGAAGTTCGAGATGTAGAGGCCCCAGCTCGCGTGGTCGTTCATGCCCGTGACGGCGAGGCCTTCCCTGAGCTGCACCGAGTACCCGTACGCCCCGAAGAGCATGACCAGCGTGAGCCCGCCCATCCACAGGTGATAGCGCCTGCCGCCGGTCGTCGCCGACCGGAGCGCGCTCAGCAGAAAGGGCTTGAGGTGCACGATCGGCTCACACTAGTCCATGAAGTACCAGAAGCGGGGCTCGGTGCCGGGATCCTCCTTCAGCCGGAACACCTGCTTGTGCTCGAGCACCGAGCGGATCTCCGAGTCGGGGTCGAGGAGGTTTCCGAACACACGGGCACCCGTGGGGCAGGCTTCGGCGCACGCGGGCAGGCGCCCTTCGCGCGTCCGCTGGATGCAGTACGTGCACTTTTCGACCACGCCCTGCTTGCGCGCGCGGTTGCCGAGGTAGTGCTGCCTCGGGTTGACCTCGGCGGCCGGGACCTCCGGCTCGGACCAGTTGAAGCGCCGGGCCCAGTACGGGCACGCCGCCATGCAGTATCGGCAGCCGATGCACCAGTCGTAGTCCACGACGACGATGCCGTCCGGCTCCTGCCAGGTGGCCTGTACCGGACACACGTACACGCAGGGCGGGTTGGCACACTGGAAGCACTGTGTGCCCAGGTAGTAGTGCCCCTCGGCGGGGACCGCGTGACCGTAGGTCGCGTCCGCGTGCTCGAGATCTCCGATCGACTCGCCGTCCTCGATCTCGAAGATGCGGATGTACTGGCGGCCGCTCTCCCGATCGAGGTTGTTCTCCTGGATGCAGGCCTCCACGCAGTTACGGAAGCCCTTGCACTTCGAGATGTTGAAGGCGTAGCCGTACATCACGTCGGGCAGCGCCTCGTCGGTGCGGATGCTCGCGTCGACTCCGGTACGGATCTCGGCGAGGCGCTCCAGCCGCCGCACCGTCTCGGCCTTCTCCGCCGGCGTCATGAGGCGGTAGTTGCCCTTGAAGTACTCGTCGCGCTCCAGGAGCTTGGCCTCCCGCTCCTCGTCGGACTCGAGGCTGGCGGGCGAGCACGCCCCCACCGCCTGGGTCGTAACCGCCAGCGCTCCCATCATCGCCCCGATCGCGCCGCGCCGGTCGAGCGGCTTGTCGAAGAGCGAGTTCGAGCGGGAGGACCCACAGCCGCACGAGCCCGATCCGCAGCCGGGCTCGCCCCCGGGTGCGTCGCGCGGCTCCGGAGCCGGCGAGGAGAGCGAAGCGGGGTCGGGCATGAGCCGCTCGAGGCGGCTCTGCGCTTCCCGTGCACCCGCGTTGCGGAGCACGTCCTCGAAGGTCAGCTCGCGCCGCTCAGCCATGACCCTGCACCTCCCCCTGTCCCTCCTCGCCGCCCTCGAGCTCCCCTCCCAGCGGGTCGGGAAGGACCGGGCCCGGGTACGGGATCCGGGTCACGGTGGCCGGTCGATGGGGATCGTGACAGTCGGCGCACCCGGCTACCACGCGACGCCCCCGCCAGGCGACGAGCCGCTTGCCGTGAGATCCGGCGGCCCACGAGTCGACCTGCGGGAAGTGACACTGCGCGCAGAGGCGATACGAGTGATCGAGGGAAACGGTCTCCTCGCTCTCGAGAGCCAGCCGTCCCGGATCGTCGGCGGCGTGGCAGGTCAGGCACTGCGCCCTCGTCTCCCCCGGGTGGACAGGTCGGATGTTCCGGTGCACCGCGTCGGCGTCGCGCTCGGGCCGGTCCCGGATCATGGCGGCTCCCGCGTGACACGACGAGCACGGGTACTGGGAAAGGTCCCGGGAGGTCGTTCGCAGCCCCAGACGGAAGGTGCTTCGACCGATCTGACGGGACAGGTGATCGGCTCCTTCGCGCGAGCGCACCGCCACGTAGAAGGGGCGGTCACCCGGGCCGGTACGACCCTCGACCAGCTCCACCGTGACGCCCTTGAGCGCCGACGGCAGGGTGTCCTCGGTCTCGAAGCTGGCAGGCGCCCGCTCGAGCGAAGGGAGCGGAGGAAGCGCCTCGGCCGCCCCCTCGGGCGCGGCCGGCCCGCGGATGAGGGCCTCCCTCGCCACGACGACGACCGCGGCCAGCACCCATGCCGCGACGATCAGCACGCGAGCGTTCGGCGTCACGGAGCCCTCTCCTCGGCGCCCTCGGCGTCACCCGCGACCCGCGGGAAGGGCTCGGTGTACGAGCCGACCGGCACGTGGCACTGGCGGCAGTTCGCCCGCTCGGGGTGATCGGTGCGAAGCTCGGCCACGGCGCCGGGACCGGAGTGGCACGCCAGGCAGTTGCCGCGCAGCTGGAAGCCGTGCGGGATCCGGTGGGGACTGCCGGGCATCGCCTGGACGCCGGTCGCCGGCCAGTCGGCGGGTACCCAACCGAGCTCGGCGAAGAGCTCCGGCTGGGCGTCCGGGTCCACGTGGCACTGGGCGCACGTGCTCCCGCCTCCCGGGGACGGATAGGGTCTTCCGACCAGCTCGTCGCGGGGGACGTGACACTGCAGGCACGAGGCCTGGTCCGGATGGGGCGTGACGGGCGCGTAGGTCCCGAAGCGCGCCACCCATCCACCCCGCTGGTGGCACGTGTTGCAGCTCGAGCTCGTGAACTCCCGGTCCGTCAGGCCGTGGGGGATGCGCGGCGGAGCCCCGGGATAGGCTCGCAGTCGCCGGTACATGTCGAACGATCGCACGTGGGCCGAGCCGTCCCCAACCAGGTCGGGGGCCACACCGAGCTCGGTCGAGCGCAGCGCGAACACGTCGGCCTCGGAGGCGATCGGCTCGAGGAGCTGGGCGTCGGGCCGAACCGCCGGGACGTCGGTGACCCGCCGGCCCTCCTCGCGAGCCTTGCCTACGAGGACGACGAGCGCCGCCATCACCGCGGTGGCGGTGACGATGTCGATGGGCCGGACCCGTGGGGCGTCGCCGGGCCTCCTCGTCATGTCGCCACCCGCTCCACCCGAACCGCGCACTTCTTGTAGTCCGGCTGCGCCGAGATCGGGCAGTAGGCGTCGAGCGTCAGCTCGTTGACCAGCAACGACTCATCGAAGAAGGGGACGAAGACCTGTCCTCTCGCCGGCCGGCCCCGATAGTCGATGCGCGCTTCGATCTCCAGCGACCCGCGCCGGCTCACCAGTCGAACCGTGTCCCTGTCTCGGACCCCGAGCTCGGCGGCGTCGGCGGGATGGAGCTCCGCGTACGCGTGCGTCACCGCCTGGTGGAGCGTGGGCACGCGACGGGTCATGGAGCCCGTGTGCCAGTGCTCGAGCACGCGGCCGGTGTCGAGCCAGAAGGGGTACTCCTCGTCGGGCCACTCGGGCGGCGCCTCGTACGGCCTGAGCCAGATCCAGGCTCGGTGGTCGGGCTTCCCGTAGAAGTCGAACCCGCCGTGCTCGGCGTCGGCGGCAGGATCGGTCTCCGTGTTGTAGCGCCACTTCGTCTCGCGCCCGTCGACGAAGGGCCACATGACGCCGGGCCGCTCCCGGAGCACGTCGAGCGGGGCCATGCGGTGCTCGGGGGAGTCGTGGAAGCGGGTGTACTCGCGCCAGATCTCCTCGACATGGCTCTCCTCGTCCCACGGGAAGAGGTCCCCATGGCCGAGCCGGCGCGCGATCTCGATGATCTGCCACGTGTCGCTCATCGCGTCGCCCGGAGGCTCGACCAGCCGGTCGAAGTGCTGGGTCCTGCGCTCGGAGTTCCCGAAGAGCCCCTCGCGCTCGATCCACATGGCCGCCGGGAGGACCACGTCGGCCACTTCGGTCGTGGGCGTCGGATACACGTCCGAGACGACGAGGAAGCGGTCGTCCTTCTCCGCCCCGGCCCGATACCGGTTGAGGTGCGGGAGCGTCACCATCGGATTCGTGACCTGCACCCACAGGAAGCGGATGTCCCCGCGATCCAGGGCCCTGAACATGGACACCGTGTGGTGCGTCGGCGCGGCGGGGATGTTCTCCACCGGAACGCCCCACGCGTCCGCGACCACCTGACGGTGCGCCGCGTCGGTCACGCGCCCCCCGGGAAGCGCGTGCGTCAGCGTGCCCACCTCGCGAACGGTTCCGCACGCGCTGGGCTGACCGGTCAGGGAGAACGGGCTGTTGCCGGGCGTCGAGATCTTCCCCACGAGGAGATGGATGTTGTAGACGAGGTTGTTCATCCACGTCCCGCGGGTGTGCTGGTTCACACCCATGCACCACAGGGACATCACCCGACGCGACGGATCGCCGTAGAGGGACGCGAGCCACCGGATGTCGGACGCCGGGACGCCCGAGATCTCCGCCGCGCGCTCCGGCGTGTACTCCGACAGGAAGTCGACGTAGTCGTCGAAGCCAGCATCCGTGACCTCCTCGGTGAACCGGAAGTCGTCGGAGAGACCGTAGCCGATGTCGGTCCTGCCGCGCTTGAACGCGACGTGGTGCTCCACGAAGTCGTGGTCGACCCAGTTGTTGCGCACGATCTCGTGGCAGATCGCGTTGGCGATCGCCAAATCCGACTGCGGCGCGAAGATCAGCGAGCGATCCGAAGCGTAGCTGGTCCTGGTCGTCCTCGTCGCCAGGTCCACGATCTGAACGTCCGGACGCTGCCGCCGCTGCTCCAGCATGCGGGAGAAGAGGACGGGGTGCATCTCCGCCATGTTGTTGCCCCAGAGGACGAAGACGTCGGCGTGGTCGATGTCCTCGTAGCAACCCATCGGCTCGTCGAGGCCGAAGGAGCTCAGGAATCCGGTCACCGCGCTCGCCATGCACAGGCGGGCGTTCGCCTCGAGGTTGTTCGTGCCGATCGCGCCCTTGAAGAGCTTGGACGCCGCGTAGCCGTCGGGTATCGTCCACTGGCCCGATCCGTACATGGCGACGCTGTCCTTGCCGCGCTCCTCGATGGTCCGGCGGAGTCGCTCGGCCACGAGGTCCAGCGCCTCCTCGATCGGCACGTCCACCATTTGCCCGTCCCGACGCACGCGGGCGCGCGTGATCCGGTCGCGGCCGTAGAGGGCCTGAACGGAGTGGTACCCCTTCACGCAGGCGAGGCCCCGGTTGACCGGCGAGTCCGGGTCCCCCCGAACGGCCACCGCCCGACCGTTCTCGATCCCGACCAGCAGGCCGCACCCGACGCCGCAGAAGCGGCACGGCGTCTTTCTCCACACCACGTCGCCGACGTCCGCACCGAGCCCGTCGAGCTCCTCGGCGAAGAGCACCCCCGGCATGAGCGACGCGGCGGAGCTCGCGGCTGCCGCAGCCGCCATCCGCTTCAGGAAGGCTCTGCGGTCCGTCACCGCTCCCCCAGCGCCACGGGGTCCGCGAGGTCGGTCTCCGGGTCGATCTCGCCGAAGGTCATCAGGAGAGCCTGGACACCGTCGACGGCCTCGATCCGCGACCGGAGCTCTCGCTCCTCCTCCAGGCCGGGCGTGTCCGTGACCAGGATGACGAGCTCCCGGTTCTCGGCGCGCACCGGCTCGCATCCCGGCATCTCGGCGAGACGGTCCCGCACCCGGTCCGCGGCCCCGGCCTCGGGGATCACCAAGTAGCTGCAGATCGGCATCGGCGCTCTCAACCCTCGACGGAAGAAGACGACTTCGCCAGACAACATACGGTCGGGGAACGGCCCGGACAGGCGTGCGACTGCCCCCTCCCGCGGTCGGGGAGCCTCCCGCCCGGGCCCGCGCGGAGCCCGTCTATGGCCGGCCGCCGATCACGGGAGGCAGCCCGATCTTGTGACAGTCGACGCACTCCCCCCCCGGCTCGTGATCCGCCTGCTCCTGATGACACCACAGGCACTGGACGCGCGTGCGCGCCGGCCCCTCGACGGGCGCGTCCACGTGGCATCCCGAGCCCGAGCAGGTCAGGTGGACCGCGACCGTGTGCGCCTCCGCGGGCGGATCGCGGTGACAGCTCCAGCAGCCGGAGTCGTCGGCCGCGTGGTGCTCCTCGTGGCAGCTCTGGCAGTCGAGGTCCGGAACGGCGAGGGACGGCCCCTCGACATGACACTCGACGCAGTCGCGCTCCTCGTGGTCGGCGTGCCGAAACGCGATGTCGCGCTCGTAGGGATCGTCCCGCACGCTGAGGTCGAACGTCCGGGGGATCGTGTGCACGACCGCCAACATGTCGGAGGCGTCGTGGCACTCGACGCACGTCTTCTCCGTGCGTTGCGCGGCGTGGTGGCAGGTCCGGCAGTCCGAGATGTCCTGAACCAGCCGGGCGCCGTGCGTCGAGGTCATCATGTGGCACTCGGTGCACGTGACGGCTTCGTGCGCGGCATGCCGGAAGGTCGTGTCCTGCACGGGTGGATCCTGCACGGCCGGGAGCGGCGTCACCGCGGCCACGGCCGACGGCCACCACCCGAGAAGGGTGAGGCTGAGCATGAGGACCCCGACCTTCACTCTATCTCCAATCCCCGGGCGTCGGGCCCGGATCTCCATCCGGATGGCGCCGGACGTTCGGCCAGGCGCGGCGGTCTGCCCAGGACGCGAGGCGCCGCAAAGGGCCTTCGAGCTGGACGGACCCCTAAGTATACCGGAGTGTGGGCCATTTGGCAGGAAGCCCGACGGCCCGGACCCGGCATGCGAGGCTTGGGACAGGGACCTTCCGACTCGGCCGGGACCTTCTGACCCACGTGGGGACTCGTTCGACGTAAAGCTCGCGCGTCCGCGGGCGGCAGCGGTCACGGAGGCCTGAAGCGCGGCTTGCCCTTCGGGTATGGATGCTGCAGGCTCGTGGCGCGGGGAGCCGACGGTCCGAAGCGCCAATCGGGGGGAGGCATGAACGGCACACGGGGCGTGCGAAGGCTGCGCGCCGCAGCAGGCGCGGCTCTCTGTGTGCTGGCCGTTCTCTTCGGCCCGCCGTGCGCCCATGCGCAGGCCGATGCGACCGCCCGCGCCCGCCAAGCCATGGTGGACAGCCAGATCGCGGCCCGGGGCATCGAGGACGCGGCGACGCTCCGCGCCATGAGCACCGTGCCGCGCCACGAGTTCGTGCCCGAAGATCTCCGCGGCGCCGCGTACGACGATCGGCCGCTGCCGATCGGGCACGGCCAGACGATCTCCCAGCCGTACATCGTCGCGTACATGACCGAGATCCTCGAGCCGCGTCCGGAGATGCGCGTGCTCGAGGTCGGAACGGGGTCGGGCTATCAGGCCGCGATCCTCGCCGCGGCGGGCGCGACGGTCTACACGATCGAGATCTTCGAGGAGCTGGCGACGGCGGCCCGGGAGCGGCTGGATCGTCTCGGCTACCGCGAGGTCCAGGTCCGCCACGGCGACGGGTTCTTCGGATGGCCGGAGGAAGCGCCGTTCGATGCCATCATCGTCACGGCCGCCGCCGGCTACGTGCCTCCTCCCCTGATCGAGCAGCTGCGCCCCGGCGGGCGCATGATCATCCCGGTCGGAAGCATCTACGGCGTTCAGAACCTCATCCAGGTGGACAAGCCCACGACCGGGCCGGTGCGCACGAAGACTCTGCTGCCGGTCCGCTTCGTGCCCTTCCTTCGCACCGTCGGGTAGCGACGTGGGCGGGCCGCTCCGGCTCCTCGGCCCCCGGGTGCTCCTGCTCTCGACGTCGCTGTTGGCGTTCGAGATCATCCTTCTGCGACTCTTCGCGGTCCAGACGTTCCACCACTTCGCGTACATGGCCATCGGCGTGGCGTTGCTCGGGTTCGCAGCGAGCGGCACGGCGCTGGTGCTGATCCGCCGAAGGGTAGAGGGCCGGGAGGCCGCGCTCTTCCGGGCGCTCTCGGTCCTCCTGCCGCCAGCCCTGATCGCGGCTCCGGCGTTGGGCCAGCTCGTCGCCTTCGAGCCGACGCAGTTCCTGTGGGACTGGCGGCCCTGGGGGGCCGTCACCGTCCTCTACGCCTGCCTGGCGCTTCCGTTCTTGATCGGCGCGAGCGCGATCACGCTCGCGTTGATGCGGGCCGGGCCGTCGGTCGGCAGCCTGTACGCGTGGAACATGGTCGGCTCCGGCCTCGGCGGGCTGCTCGGCGTCGGGCTGCTCCTGCCCTTCCCCCCGGACAGGGCCCTGGCCGCCGCCGTGCTCCCCGCCCTTCCCGGAGCCGTCGCGGCTCTGGAGGAGGTCGCTCGGGCCGCGGGCACGTCGAGGGCCCTGCGCCGTGTCGCACGGGTCGGGGCCGCTCTGCTGTGCGCCGGCGTCCTGCTGTCGGCGTGGAGTCCGCCGTGGACCGTGACGATCACCCCGTTCAAGGGTCTGCCGCAGATCGAGGCGTTCCCGGAGGCCCGCCGGGTCGCGGAGGCCTGGGGCCCGACCGGCTGGGCGGCCGCGGTCGACGCGCCGGCCTTCCACCACGCGCCCGGCCTCAGCCTCGCGTTCCCCGGAACGCTGCCCCGCCAGGTCGCGCTCTTCGTGGACGGAGAGACCGCCGGCGGCGCCACGGCGTGGGACGGCCGGCGCTCGAGCGTCGCATTCCTCGATTGGCTCCCCTCCGGCGCTCCCTACGCGCTGCGCGCCCCGGAATCGGTGCTGGTCCTCGGCTCGGGGGACGGCCTGGACGTCCTGACCGCCCTCGCGCAAGGGGCGGAGCGCGTCACGGCGGTCGAGCTCGTCCGGCCGCTCCTGGCGCTCGCCGACTCGGTGGTCGCCGGCTCCTCGCGGGTCTACTCCGATCCGCGCGTCCGCACGGTCGTGGGGGACGCGCGCGCCTTCGCGGGCCGCACACGGGAGCGCTACGACCTGATCGTCCTGTCCGCCGCGGGCACCTTCGCCGTCGGCGCCTCGGGCATCCACGGCACCGGAGAGAGCTACATGGAGACCGTGGAGGCATACCGTCGCTTCCTCTCTCTCCTGGAGCCCGGCGGGACGCTGGCCGTCACCCGTTGGCTGCGCACGCCCCCGCGCGACAACGTGAAGCTCATCTTCACGGTCGACGAGGCGCTGAAAGCGTCGGAGGGCGTGCGCGCCGGCCATGCCGCGGCCTTCCTGCGCAGCTGGGCCACGGGCACGCTGCTGGTCCGCCCGGGCGGCTTCACCGCCGAGGACGAGGAGGCGCTGCGGACGTTCGCGGCGCCCCGTCTGTTCGACGTCGACTGGCCCGCCGCCGCCGTGCCGACGATCGAGCACAACTCGCTGGAACGCCCCGTATTCGGGGAGGCCCTGCTCGCCACGACCGGGGGGGACGAGGCCGTGGAGCGCTTCCTGCGCGACTATCCCTTCGACGTGTCCCCGGCCACCGACGACCGCCCGTACTTCGGGCAGTTCCTCCGGCTCGCCTCCGTGCCGGCGCTCGTGCGCGAGGAGCGCGCGGCGCTCCTGCCCGTCGCCGAGTGGGGGTACCTCGCCGTCCTGGCCACGCTCGTCCAGAGCGCCGCGCTCTCGGTGCTGCTGCTCGGGCTTCCGGTCCTCGCCTTCGCGCGCTCGCCAGAGGGCCGGGGCGTGAGCGTCGCGCGGACCGCCGCGTACTTCTGGGCGATCGGCTTCGGGTTCATCTTCGTCGAGCTCGCGGTGATCCAGCGGCTCGGGCTCGTCCTGGGTCACCCGGTCTTCGCCGCCTCGACGACGCTGGCGGCGCTTCTGGTCTTCTCGGGGGTCGGCAGCGCCCTCTCCGACCGCACCGGGGCCGATCGCACGGCGGGCGCGTGCGCGCTGGTCGTCGCCGCGACCGTCGTCTTGGGCCTGTCCGCAGGGGCCGCGGGGTCGCTCGTCTCCCTCCCTCTCCCCCTGCGCGCGGCCGTGTCCCTCCTCGTCCTGGCGGTGCCCGGCGTGCTCATGGGCGCGCCCTTCCCGATGGGGCTGCGTCGGCTGGCGCCCGGCGGGTCGGCGCTCGCGTGGGGCTGGGCAGCCAACGGGGTCGCTTCGGTGATCGGGGCGTCGCTCGCCACGCTGCTGGCGATGGAGATCGGAGGCGGGGCGCTGATGATCGCCGGCGCGTTCTGCTACGCGGTGGCCGCGGTCGTCGTCGGGCCGGATCCACCTTGTCTCGCCGGACGCACCGCTCGAGCTTGACCCGGTCTCCGAGCCCACCTCCCCGTCGAGCACGAGATGAGGATCTGCCTTCTCACGGACCAGGACCTGGACGCCGATCCCTTCCCCGAGGACGACTGGCCGTGCGATCCCCGTCCGTTCCTGCCCGACGCGGACTGGACCGTGCTCACGCTCGACAAGGAGTCGTGCGTCGCCGACGTCACGCGTGCCGCCGGACGCGGCTACGACCTGTTCTTCAACCTGTGCGACGGGGCCTGGGACGAGGGCCGCGCCGGCGTGGAGGTCGTCCTGACGCTCGAGTCGCTCAACGTGCCGTTCACGGGGGCGGACTCGGCGTTCTTCGAGCCCTCGCGAGAGGCGATGAAGCGCGTCTGCCACGCCTGGGGCGTCGGGACGCCCGCCTACGTCATCGCGCACGACCGCCACGACGTCGAGCGGGCCGCGGACACCCTGCGGTTTCCGCTCATCGTCAAGCACCCGAGCGGATACGCGAGCTCCGATCTCACACGCGCCTCGAGAGTCGCCGACGGTGCCGAGCTCGCCGAGCAGGCGCACCGGATCATCGCGACGTACGGCTCCGCGCTCGTCGAGGAGTTCATCGAGGGCTCGGAGTGCACGGTGCTCGTCGCGGAGAACGCGGAGGATCCGACCTCCCCCCTCGCGTTCCAGCCGATCCAGTACCGCTTTCCGGACGGCGAGTCGTTCAAGCACTACGACCTCAAGTGGGTCGACTATCAAGGCCTCTCCGCGTCACCGGTCGAGGATCCCGAGCTCGACGGGGCGCTCCGCGAGGCTTCGTGCTCGTTCTTCCTCGGGATGCGCGGCGCGGGGTACGGGCGCTGCGACGTGCGCGTCGACGCGGACGGTCGGCTCTTCATGCTCGAGATCAACCCGAATTGCGGCCTCTACTATCCGCCGACCGACCCGGGCAGCGCCGACCTCATCCTGCTGGCGGACCCCGGGGGACACGAAGACTTCACGCGCCGCGTCGTGGCGGCCGCGCTCGCCCGTCACCGGCGGCGGCAGCGGGCCTGGCGCGTGCTGCCCCGCGCGGCCGGCGAGTACGGCGTCTTCGCGACCCGCGACATCGCCGCGGGTGAGACGATCTTCGGGTGGGAAGGTCAGCGGCGGCGCCTCGTCACGCGCTCGCACGTGGAGCGACACTGGAGCCCTCGCGAGCGGGAGCGCTTCGCCCGCCACGCGTGGCCCCTCACGGACGAGATCTGGGTGGCCTGGGACGAGGATCCGGAAGGGTGGCGGCCGGTGAGCCACGGCTGCGACCCCAATGCCTGGCTGAGCGGGCTCGACGTCGTCGCCCGACGTCCCGTCGCGGCGGGCGACGAGATCCTCCTCGACCACGCGACGTTCAAGGACGAGCGCATGCCGGCCTTCGCGTGCGCGTGCGGCTCTCCGGAGTGTCGCGGGATCGTCAGGGGCGACGACTACCTCCTGGACGTCGTCTCGCGATACGAGGGTCACCTCTCCGAGCACGTCGCGCGTCGCCGGTCGGAGCGGCGCGACGGCTGAGCGGGAGGGCGGGTCGTCCGCTCCGGACCCGGCGTCGCGGCTCGCAGCCCGCCCGCTCTAAGGCACGTGCGCGCGGGTCGGCTGGCGTGGCGCGTGCGCACGGGTAGGCTGGCGACGCGCGTGCGCCCAGCTTGCGCGCGACCCGAAGACAGGAGCATTTACGTGACGCTCCGATGACCCCGATGGAGAGCCGACATGAGAATCGACAGCTACCTCAGCTTCCTGAGCTCGCTCGCCA
>JBFFWJ010000038.1:0-12948 GCA_041570315.1 Longimicrobiales bacterium
AACGCGGCGGACCGAGACGGTCCAGGTCTTGCGCACCGCCCGGCTCAGGTCTTCGAAGCCGAGCAGGCGCAGCCCCGCCGCCCGCAGCCATCGCCGGTACTCGGATTCCGTGGCCAGCCCGGTCAGGCGCCCCTCCGTGCAGATGGGCTCCAGCAGACGGCGTCGCGCCCACGCTGCCGGCGCCTCGGCCGCGAGCCACGCCGCCACCACCACGCGCCCGGACGGCTCGAGCACACGCCGGCACTCCCGGAGGAAGGCGGGCTTGTCCGCCATGTGCGACGCGCTCTCGATGGCGATCACCGCGTCGAACGAGGCGGCCGGCAGGGTGTTGTCCAGCCAGTCCGCGTGCAGGAAGGTGACGGCCCCGCCCGGGCCGCTCCGGCCGACGGCGTGCGCGTGCTGCGCCCCCGACAGGGTGAGGCCCACGACCCGTGCCCCGTAGCGCTCGGAGAGGAAGCGCGCCGGCGCGCCGTATCCGCATCCGACGTCGCAGACCCGGTCGCCTCGGGCCAGCCCGGCTCGATCGGCGACGAGGCGGGTCAGGTTCTCGGCGGCCTCGAGCGGGTCCTCGTCGCCGCGCAGCCACAGCCCGTGATGGAGGCTCTCGCCCCACAGCTCGCGGTAGAAGACGTCCAGCTCGTCGTCGTGGCGGGCGACCGCCGCCGACTCCGGCGCGCGGGGCGGGCGGATCAGGGGCGGGCTCCCGGAGTCTGGGCTCCCCGCTCCCTCGCCGCCTGCTCCTCGCGGAAGAGGGACTCGATCAGACCCTCGCGAAAGTCCGAGCCCCGCGCGAAGTAGCCCGCGAGGATCGACCGCCGGAGCTCCGCGCCCACGTCCCGCTGCTCCAGGAGCAGCTCGCCGTCCGCCGAGGTGTAGCGGATGTCCAGGGTGTCCCCGCGGATCCGGTAGCTCATCCAGTCGCCGTCCCTGACCCCGCGGCCCTCGAGGAAGGCGTACCACTCCGGCAGCGACGCGTCGATGAGCCAGAAGGTCTCCGGCTCGATGAAGCCCGCGTCCCGCGCCACGCGGCCGCTCTCGCGGACGCCGTCCAGGAACCGGCTCATGGACACGTCGCGCACGAAGTCCATGCGGGCCGAGGCGCAGGTGGCGTCGGCGGCGATCATGGCCACCGAGTCCCGCACCGGCTCGGCCAGCGCACGCGTGCGGGCGACGACGCGCAGCCGCTGCGCGGCGGCGCCGTCGAGGCGGACCGACAGCGTCAGGACGTCCACCTTGAAGATCGTGGCCTCGAGGAGCATGCTCATCTGCACGGGATTCGGCGAGGCCAGGCACACGCGCTGGGCCAGGGCGGGCCGGGCCGCGCCGGCGGTCAGGAGCAGCGCGAGGGCGAGCGGGCGAGCGTGCATGAAGAGGGCGTGCGCTCCGGTCGGGGGATGCTCGGGGGCCTCGTATACGCCGCCGGCCGTGCCGGGATCCCCCGCGCCCGCGCTTCGGACGCCGGGCCTCCGGGACCTCGCCGCGCCGCTCACGCCGACGCTTCGGGACCTCGCCGCGGCGCTCACGCCGACGCTTCGGGACCTCGCCGCGGCGCTAACGCGGACGCTTCGGGATCTCGCCGCGGCGCTTACGCGGACGCTTCGGGATCTCGCCGCGCCGATCACGCGGCCGGGTAGCGGTCCTGGAGGCTCGCCAACGTCGCCTCGAGCTGAGCGACGGTGTGCCCGTCGAAGCTGCGCGCGCACACGCCGTCGTAGGCCGCGCACAGGCTGAGGCAGGCCGGACCCTCGATCAGCCGATCCGCGACCTGGAAGAGGATGTGGTCCTCCTTGGCGATGTGCTGGCGGATCAGGTCGATGTAGGAGCGACCCGCGTCGACCAGGCGCCGCCGCGCCTGCTCGTCGCCGGAGCGCGCGGCGGGCAGGGCGTCGGCCATGGCCCTGCAGTAGGCGCGTCCCTGCGCGTGCTCGTAGAGCATGACCGCGATCGGACCGCCGTTGTGCGGCATGCCGGCGGCCTCGAGCTCCGGAAAGAGCAGATCCTCCTCCTTGCCGTGATGGAGCGCGTCGGCGTAGAGGCGGATGAAGAGCACGCAGTCCTCGACGGCCTCGTGGTCGAGCGAGCCGGCCGACGCCCCGGCGTCGAGGACCCGCTCGAGCGCGTCGGCGAGGCGCAGGATGTTCTGGTGCTGGGCGCGCAGGATGCGCGTCGGTGTCTCGGTGCTCACGGTCGGGCCCTCGACGGGTGGAGGGTGTCGGGGTCGGCTGCGGGCCGGCGAAGCGCGGTGCGATCCGGGGCCGTGGCAGGCGGGGTCCTCCCGCTCCGGTCCCCCGCGCTGAAGGGGATAAGAAGCCCGCTGCGCCCGCTCGGGCAAGAGGGCAGGAGCCTGCCGGCCCGCGCCCTCGTGTCCACACGCCCGCGGCTTCAGGGCCGCGGGGCCGCCCCCTTCGCGAAGGCCACGAACCAGTCGAGCGCCGCGGGGTTGGCGAGGCTTCCCCGGCTCGCCACCCGGTCGGCGGGCTCGCCCATGAGGATGCGCTTGACCGGCACCTCGACGACCTTGCCGGAGAGGGTGCGAGGGATCTCGGGGGCCTGCACGACCTGGTCCGGCACGTGTCTCGGGGACGCCTCGGCGCGCACGAGCGCGCGGATCCGCTGGACGTGGGCGTCCGACAGCTCGACGCCGTCGCGCGGCAGGACGAAGAGGACCATCCGGCTCGGCTCGTCCCCGCGAGGCAGGTCGACCACGAGTGCGTCGACCACGTCGGGGTCGAGCAGCACGGCCCGGTAGATCTCGCTCGTCCCCATCCTCACGCCGCCGCGGTTGATCGTGGCGTCCGAGCGCCCGTAGATGATCGCCGTGTCGCGGTCCGTGAGCTCGATCCAGTCCCCGTGCCGCCACACGCCGGGGTAGGTGGAGAAGTAGGCGGACCGGAGCCGCTCGCCGTCCGGGTCGGCCCAGAACGCGATGGGCATGGAGGGCATGGGCTCAGTGATCACCAGCTCGCCGACCCGCCCGACGTGCGGGCGGCCCTCCTCGTCCCACGACTCGACCTTGCAGCCGAGCGACGGCGCCTGCAGCTCGCCCTCGTACACGGGCAGGGTGGGGACGCCGCCGACGAAGGCGGTGCACACGTCGGTGCCGCCGCTGGTGGAGAAGGGCCACACGCCGGGGAGGGCGTCGCGCAGCCAGCGAAAGCCCTCGACCGACAGGGGCGCCCCGGTGACGCCGACCGCCCGCAGCGCGCTCAGGTCGCGACCCGCGCCCGGCTCGACGCCGGCCTTCATGCAGGTGCGCACGAACGCCGGGCTCGTGCCGAAGATCGTGATGCCCTCCTCGGCCGCGAGCCGCCAGAGCCGCTCGGGGCCGGGATGGCTCGGGCTGCCGTCGTAGAGCACGATCGAGGCGTCGGACAGCAGCGTGCCGACGAGGAAGTTCCACATCATCCACCCGGTCGTCGTGAACCAGAAGATCCGGTCGTCGGCCCGCGCGTCGAGGTGGAGGTGGGTCTTCTTGAGCTGCTCGAGCAGGATGCCGCCGTGCCCGTGCACGATCGGCTTCGGGAGGCCGGTGGTTCCGGACGAGTAGAGGATCCACAGGGGGTGATCGAACGGAACGCGGCGGAAGTCGAGCGGCCCGGCCGACTCGAACCCCTCCTCCCAGCCCGAGCCGTCGAGGTAGCCGAGGCGCACGACGCGCGCCAGCGACGGGATCTCGCCCGCGATCTGCTCGACGACGGCCCGCCGGTCGTGGTCCCTGCCGCCGTAGCGGTAGCCGTCCACGGCGAGCAGCACCCGGGGCTCGATCTGGCGGAAGCGGTCGACCACGGCTCCCGCCCCGAACTCCGGCGCCGCCGACGACCAGACCGCCCCGAGCGACGCGGTCGCCAGGAAGGCGGCCACGGTCTCGGGCGCGTTGGGCAGGTACGCGGCGACGCGGTCGCCGGGCCCGACGCCCAGCGCGCGCAGCCCCCCGGCGACCCGCGCGGTCCGCTCGCGCAGATCGGCCCAGCTCCACGCGCCGCGGCGGCCGGCCTCGGAGGCGAAGCGAAGCGCGACGTCCCCCGGGCGCTTGCCGCGAAAGACGTGGGCGGGATACGAGATCTCCGCGCCGGGGAACCACTCCGCGCCCGGCATCTCCCTGCGCCCCAGGACGCGCTCGTACGTCCCGTCGACGTCGAAGTACCGCCACACCGCCGCCCAGAAGCCCTCGACGTCCTCGACGGACCAGCGCCACAGCTCCGGGTAGCCGCCCTCGACTCCGACGGCCGCCTGGAAGCGCGTCAGCGTCGACCGCGCGATCGCTTCGTCCGAGGGGGTCCAGAGGACGCCCGGGCGCTCGTCGCGGGCGCTCACGCGGGGCTCGGCATCATGGGCTCGTCTCGGCTGCGGAGGGAATCGTGCGTCGGGGTTTCTGCCCGCGAACGCGCGCGTCACATTACCGGGCCCTCGATCACCCGCAACCCGGCACTTCGCCGCGCCCACCGCCACCGATGGCATCCCTCGGTCCCGTCACGCGCGCCCACCGCTTCGACGAGGCCCGCTTGTCGGGCTACCTCGTCGGGCGAGGGTTCCGGGACTTCGGCGGGGCGCTCGAGGTCCTCCAGTACCAGGGCGGCCAGTCGAATCCCACCTTCCGCCTGCGGACGCCCGAGGGCCTCTACGTGCTGAGGAAGAAGCCGCCCGGCGAGCTCCTGCCCTCGGCGCATCTCGTCGAGCGGGAGTTCCGCGTGATGAGCGCCCTCGAGCGCACGGACGTCCCCGTGCCGGAGATGCTGCACCTGTGCGAGGACCCGAGCGTGATCGGGCAGACGTTCTTCCTGATGGAGCACGTCGAGGGACGGGTGGGCTCGGCGCCCGGGCTGCCCGAGGCGAGCGGCCCCGAGGAGCGCCGGGCGATCTACGACGCGATGAACGCGACGCTGGCCGCGCTCCACGCGGTCGACTGGCGGGCGGTCGGCCTCGAGGGATTCGGGAAGCCGACCGGATACGTGGAGCGCCAGATCGCGCGCTGGACGCGGCAGTACGAGGCGACGCGCGACGAGCCCATCGGCGCCATGGAGGCGCTCGTCGAGTGGCTGCCCCGACACGTGCCCGCCCGGGAGGAATCCGCGATCGCCCACGGCGACTTCCGGCTCGACAACCTGATCCTCCACCCGCGCGAGCCGCGCGTGGTCGCGGTCGTCGACTGGGAGCTTTCGACCATCGGTCACCCGCTCGCCGACGTCGCCTACAACTGCATGGTGTACCACCTCCCCGAGGGCCCGCTCTGGAAGGGGCTGGGCGAGGTGGACGTCGAGCCGTTCGGGATCCCCGCCGAGCCGGAGTACGTGGCGCGCTACTGCGAGCGCACGGGGCGCGATGGCGTGCCGGACTGGGACTTCTTCATGGCCTTCGGCCTCTTCCGGCTCGCGGCGATCTGCCAGGGCGTCTACGCGCGCGCGCTGCAGGGCAACGCGAGCTCGCGGAACGCCCTCGAGGTCGGCGCGAAGGCGCCGATGCTGGCCGAGGCGGCGTGGAGCTTCGCCGAGCGCGCCGGCGCGTAGGATGCGCGCGGGCGGCCGCCCAGCGCGTAAGGCGCGCGACGCAGGATCGGGCCGCGCACGCTGCGCGAGGTCGAGCCGGGCACGAGCCGGCGTGTGCGACTCGGACCCCGACCCTACCGCAGCTCCAGCTTGGCCAGGCTCTCGAGGTGGACCTCGTCGGGACCGTCGGCCAGCCGCAGCGTGCGCGCGTGCGCGTAGGCTTCGGCCAGCCAGAAATCCGAGCTCACGCCGGCCCCGCCGTGCACCTGGATGGCCCGGTCGAGCACCCGGCAGGCCATGCGTGGCGCCACCACCTTGATCATCGCGATCTCGCGCCGGGCGGCCTTGTTGCCGAGCGCGTCCATCTTGCGGGCCGCCTCGAGCGTGAGCAGCCGCGCCTGGTCGATCGCGATCCGGCACTCGGCCACCTGGTGGCGGAGCGCGCCCTTTTCGGCCAGCGGCCCGCCGAAGGCCACCCGGGTCTTCGCCCGCTCGACCAGCGCTTCCAGCGCGCGCTCCGCGAGGCCGATCAGCCGCATGCAGTGATGGACGCGGCCGGGCCCGAGCCGGCCCTGCGCGATCTCGAAGCCGCGCCCCTCGCCGAGCAGGAGGTTGTCGGCGGGCACGCGCACGTCCGTGAAGCGCATCTCGGCGTGCCCGCGCGGCGCGCTGTCGTACCCGAACGCGGTGAGCGGCCGCACGACCTCGACGCCCGGGCTGTCCATGGGGACGAGGATCATCGACTGCTGCCGGTGGCGGTCCGCGTCGGGGTCGGTCTTGCCCATGAACACGGCGACCCGGCACTCGGCCCGGGGCGCCTGCGTCACCCACCACTTGCGGCCGTCGATCACGTACTCGCCGCCGTCGCGACGGATCGAGGATCGGATGTTCGTGGCGTCGGACGACGCGACGTCCGGCTCCGTCATCGCGAAGCAGCTCCGGATCTCCCCGGCGAGCAGCGGCGTCAGCCAGCGCTCACGCTGCGCGTCCGTGCCGTAGCGGACGAGCACCTCCATGTTGCCGGTATCGGGCGCGTTGCAGTTGAACACCTCGGGCGCCCACGGCACCCGGCCCATGATCTCGCACAGCGGCGCGTACTCGAGGTTCGTCAGCCCCGCTCCGTGCTCGGCCTCGGGCAGGAACAGGTTCCAGAGCCCCTCGGCGCGCGCCTTCGCCTTGAGCCCGGACAGGACGGCCGGGGTCGAGAACCGCGGCCCGGCCTCGACCTGGTCGTGGAACTCGGCCTGGGCCGGATGGACGTGCGCGTCCATGAAGGCCCGCAGACGCTCGGCGAGCGCACGCGATCGGTCGGTCGTGAAGGGATCGGTCATCGGGGTCGGGTCCGGGTGGTGGCAGCCGTCGGGTGATCGCCGCCGTCGCACGGTGCGGCCAGCGCGGGCCGGACCGCGGTCGGGCCGGGGGCCGCGGGGCCGACGGCACCCCGCGCCACCCTCCGGGCTGCCGCCCCGACGCCGCGCCCCCCGACCGGTCCCCGGGTCATCCGCACCCGGCCCCGCGGCCCGGCGCGCCCGTCTTCTCCGGGGCTCGCACGCTCCGCCCTACCTCCCCTTCGGCCGCTCCACCTGCAGCGGGATGATGTCGGCCGCGTCCGCGTCCGCACCGAGCAGGTGCTCGACGAAGTACTCGGAGCGGAGCCAGAACCAGTAGTCGCTCATGTCGCCGTAGCCGTGCCGCTGACCCGGGAAGACGAAGAAGTCGAAGCGCTTGTTGGCGCGGATGAGCGCCTGCGCCATGCGGTGCGTGCCGGCGTGGTGCACGTTGTTGTCGACGTCGCCCGTCGTGAGCAGCAGATGGCCCTTCAGGTTGGCGGCGAGCTCGGAGTTGCGCTGGATGTCGTACTCGAAGGTGACGTTTCCTTCGTCGTCGACGACCTCTTCGACGCCGTCGTGCTTCTCCGACCAGTTCTGGTTGTAGACGTCGTTGTCGTGATTGCCGGACGACGACACGGCCACGTCGAAGAAGTCGGGGTAGACGAGCATCGCGGCGGTGGACATGAAGCCGCCTCCGGAGTGCCCGTAGATGCCGACGCGGTCGCCGTCGATGAAGTCGTGGCGGTCCGCGAGCTGCTCGACGGCGGCCTTCTTGTCGGCGAGCCCGTAGTCGCGGAGGTTGCCGTACCCGTAGTTGTGGTACCACTTCGAGCGGTCGGGATGGCCACCCCGGTTGCCGACGGTCACGACGACGAAGCCGAACTGCGCGAGCGCCTGCTCGCTGGCGTTCGTGGAGAAGGACTTCGAGACGGACTCGGTCTGCGGGCCCGGATAGACGTACTCGATGATCGGGTAGCGCCTGGCCGGGTCGAAGTCGTACGGCTTGTACATGACGCCGTACAGGTCCGTGACCCCGTCGGCGGCCTTGACCGAGTACGGCTCGGGAAACTGGTAGCCCGCGGCCAACAGCGCCGAGAAGTCCGCCTCCTCGAGGTCGAGGATCTTCCGGCCGCCGGCGTCGAAGAGCGCGGACGCGGGGGTGGTGCTCACCCGCGAGTAGTTGTCGACGAAGTAGCGCGCCGACTCCGACATGTCGACGCTGTGGTCGAAGTCACCGGGGTTCAGGAGCGTGAGCCCGGAGCCGTCGATGCCGACCCGGTAGAGGTGGCGGTAGTAGGGGTCCTCGCCCTCCTCCCGCGCGATCGCGACGAAGTAGACGAGGCCGCGCTCCCGATCGACGTCGACGATCCCGTCGACGTGCCAGGGCCCCTCGGTGAGCCGGGCCACCAGCGACCCGTCCGGCGCGTACCGGTACAGGTGGGCCCACCCGTCCGCCTCGGACCACCAGATGAGATCGCCGTTGGCGGTGCGGTGCGGCGACTGGTGCTCCACGTACGTGTTGAGCCGCTCCTCGACGACCACCCGGACGTCGCGCGACCCGGGGTTCACGGCCAGGACGTCGACGCGGTGCTGGTCCCGGCTGCGCCTCCAGAGCAGGAGCTCGTCGGGTGAGAGCCACTTCGTGATGCGGGGCTCGTCCGAGCCGCCGCCCCCGCCGCCCCCGAAGCCCCCGCCGGCGCCGTCCGGGTCGTTGAAGATGCCCATGCGCTGGTCCGCCCAGGGCCCGTCGTCGACCTGTGCGATGGAGCGAGCCTGCATGTCGAAGAGCCACAGCCCGTCCTGGCTGACGTTCTCCTCGCCCGGAAGGTCGTACCTGTACGTCTCGAGCTGCGGACGCTCGTTGCCGACGACGTGCACGACCCAGTAGTCGCCCACCTCGCGGCGGTCGCGGCGGATGAGCGCGAAGTGTCGCGCGTCGTGTGACCACGAGATCTGCGGGTTCTGCCGCTTCTGATGCTCCTCGCGCGTCTCCTCGTCGTGGTCGCCCCGCCCGGCGTTGCCGTACGGGTAGTGCTCTTCGCCGTCCGTCGTGAGCTGGATCTCCTCGACCTCGACCTCCTCCTCTGCCTCCTCGGCCTCGTCGCCGGACTTGCCGCGGCGGGCGTCGAGGACCTTCTGATACTCCTCCCAGCTCATCATCCAGAGGTTGAACTCGCGGCTGAACACGACCCAGCTGCTGTCCGGCGCCACCGCGGCCCAGCCCGGGTGGCTGTCGGGCGCCTCGTAGTCCTCGAGCTCGCGCAGGGTGCGCGTCCCCACGTCGTACTCGAAGTAGTGCACGAGCTTGTCCGGCCTCCGGCTCGTCCGCTCCTCTTGCTCCTCCTGCTCCTCCTCCTCCTCGACGTCCGCCCCGGCGACCTCCTCGTCCTGCGACGACTCGACCTCGAACTGCAGGGTGTTGTCGTCGATGAAGCGGATGTTGCGGATGGGCAGGTGCTGCCCGTCCCAGGGGTCGCGCGTGATGCGCGTGAGCTCCGCCGCGATGCGGTCGTTGTCGAAGATCTGCCGCTTCGTGCCCGCGGCGGGATCCACGAGGTAGAAGTACGTCCCCTCGGACGTCTCCCACTCGTACCAGAAGCGGTCGCCGTCGTTGATCCAGTTCGGGTCGACCGTGGTGCTGTGGATCAGCTCACGGATCTTGTACGGCGCCCAGCGCGCTGCGAGGTCGAAGTTGGCGGCGGGGGCCGCGGACTCGGGCGTCTGCTGGCCTCCGGCGGGGACGGGGGCGGCTGTCGAGAGCAGGCCCGGCAGCATGATCGCGGCGAGGAAGGGCAACGCGGTCCGCAACATGTCAGGAGCTCCGGCGAAGGTGCTGGAATCGGAAGCGACGCAGGGAAGAGGCGCCCTCGCCCGACCCCGGGCAATAGCCGGCGTCGACGCCCCCCCGGACGGGGCGGTCGAGCGTGGCGCCGCTCGGCCCGATCCGGTGCCGCTCGCCCGACCCGGGCCGCTCGGCCCGACCCGGTGCCGCTCGGCCCGATCCGGTGCCGCTCGGCCCGACCCGGTGCCGCTCAGTCCCGATCCTGCTCGCTGATGGGTCTCGCCCGCACCGGCCGGTCCCACTTCTGCACGCTCGAGATGTCCGGCATGCCCCAGTCCTCGCCGTTCCACCCCTGGAAGCCCTCCATGCGGAACGTCCACAGGCCGGTCGTCATGTCGCTGACGACGATGAGCCCGTCCTCGTTGCGCACGTCGACGCCGAAGGAGCCCCTCATCACCCCGGGGTTGTTGGCGTCGAGGCTGCCCAGGTACGTGTCGTAGTAGGCGACGGTCTGCGGGTTCGCGGGGTCGGTCATCTCGAAGACCTGCAGCCCGTCCATGTAGCCCGAGACGAACACGAAGGGCCAGCGCACCTCGTGATTGTGGACGAGGTGCTCCCAGTGCGCCGTCCACGCCGACACCGGCCGCCGGATGTTGGTGACCTCGCCGTCGAGCGCGGGCTGGAGGTCGAAGATGCGCAACGGAGCGTACTGGTATTCGGATTCGGCGATGACGTAGCGGCCGTCCGGCGTCGGCGTGAACGTATGCCCCCTGCTGATCCCGCTGATCCCCGTGAGCGTGATGCGCAGCTCCGGGCTGCCGAGGTCCGAGACGTCGTAGATGTAGTAGCCGCCCGTGCCTCCGCCGTAGAACCGGTCCTCGTCCGTGTCCGGGTGGTAGGCGACGTAGAAGTCGTGGTAGCCGCTGCGCCCCGGGTCTCCGGTCGGCACCGGGACCTGCCCCGCGAGCGCGCTCTCCGGGCCCTCCTCGATGAGCGTGCCGAGGTCGTAGACGTTGGCGAAGGGGCCGGACACCGTGGCGAACAGGTAGACGCGCTCGTTGGAGTGCTTGTAGACGAAGATGTTGTGGAAGCCGCCGGGCAGTCCCGGCTCGCGGATGCGCGCGACCTCCCGGACGGACTCCGGGTCGGGGAGGTCCGTCACGTCCAGCACGACGGCCCCGAGGTCGGAGTTGGGTCCGCCCTGCCGGAATTGCAGGCTCTGGATCACGTAGTAGCGGCCGGCCCACTTGAAGTACTTCACGTCCCGCGCGCCGCCGACGTGCAGGTCCTGATTCTCGATCTGCCACTCGGTGATCTTCGTGGGACGCTCGGGGTCGGAGATGTCGACGATGGCCATGCCGACCGGGCCGAGGCCCGCGTAGCGGGCTCGCGCGACGTAGGCGTAGGGGCGCGAGAGCTCCTGCTCGACGTCCATGTCGGCCAGGTTCTCGTCCGGACCCAGGGGCAGGTGGCCCAGCACCTCGATGTTGTCGCTGCCGCGATCGAGGGGCGTCCACGGGGGAGCCTGTTGAGCCGCGGCGGCGGAGGATCCGACGAGCGCGGCGAGCGCGACGAGGCTCAGCGCGCGCGCAGCCGGCCCGAGGACGGGGGCGGCGAGCGGGCTCGTGATCATGGTGGTCTTCTCCGGGCGAAGGCGCGTGGCGGGTCAATGTAGGGCGGCGTCCCACGGACGTCAGGTGCGCCGGGCACGGGGGGCATGCGCGCGCCCCACCGGCTCAGGCCGGTGGGGCGCATGGGTCGGTCGCCGACCCTGTCGATCAGTACTTGCGGGCGGTCTGGACGTTGACCCCGACGATGCGCCGCTCGACGTTCGCGCTCTCGCAGTCCGGGCACCGCTGCTCGGAGCCCTGGGGCTCCTCGTGCTCCTCGTGCTCCTTCAGCGACTCGATCACGACGAAGTCGTGGCCGCAGTCGTGACAACGATAGTCGTAGACCGGCATGGCACCTCCCGTGGTCTCGGGTATCGTCACGATCCTACGCTCCAACGATGGGGAGAGCGAGCGGGGCGCGCTGTCGGGAGATCCCCGAGGTCTTCGTGCGGACGGGCTCGCTCACGGACGGCGTCGCTCAGAAGGTGGCGATCGCGTTGAACGGCGCGGCGGTCCCGCCGATGACCGTGGGGATCTGCCACGAGACCATGAAGGCCCAGCGGCGGCGCTCCGCCGCCACGCGCGCGACGTCCTCGAGGTACCCGTTGTCGACGAGCGGGAGGCCGATGTTGACCTGGGTGAGCTGGTGCACGGGGCGGTTGATCCCTTCGACGCCGGACGGCTGGACGTCGTTGACGGCGTCGCCGACCAGGATGGCGACACCCCTCTCGTGCAGCCACGGAAGCACCGACGCGTGCAGCCCCGCGCCGCCCTGGCCGTACGCCCACGGTCCCTCGTGCTCTCGCTTCGCCCAGCGCCCCGTGCGGACGAGGAGCGCGTCGCCCGGCTCGACCTTCACGCCGGCGAGCTCCTCCCACGCCTCGAGGTCCGACACGTAGATCGGCGTGCTCGGCTCGAGCCAGTCCACGCCCTTGAGGAGCGGCATGTCGACGAGGATGCCGCGGGTCACGTAGCCCGGTCCCATCCGGTCGATCGCCAGGTCCTTGCACCCGTCGGCGTCGAGGTTCTGCGGGTAGCCGTTGAAGATCACGTACTCCCCGTCCCTCTCGGTCCGGTAGTGGCACAGGGCGTCGAGGTGAGAGAGCTGCCCGTCGTGCAGGGAGAAGCTGATCGCGTCGAGCGCGAAGCGCGGGAGCCCGGTGGCGGGATCGATGGACGTCATCCACTGCTCGGTCGGGCCGAAGGTCTGGCTGTCGATCGCCTCCTCCTCGCTCACGAAGTGCGCGAGCGAGACCGTGATGCCGTCCTGCACGAGGCCGGCGGCCTGACGGGTCTTGGCGGGCGTGATCAGGTTGAGGGTGCCCCGCTGGTCGTCGGGACCCCACCGCCCCCAGTTCGACAGCTCCTCCTCCCACGCCGTGAGCTGATCGAGCGTGACGCGTACCGCGGGGTCCTGCGTGGAGGGGTGGACCCGGAAGGTCTCCTGGCCGAGCGCGCTCGAGCCGGCGCCGATCAGGAGGAGCGTGACGGTGGGCGGGACCCGGAGGAGAGAGCGGCGCTTCATGGACGGTACTCCGTTGGAATCAGGACGGATCGAGGACGGCGCTGCCGATCCCGAGAATGGTGGGCTCGGCCGAGCCGCCCGCGGCGAGGGCTTCGACGATGAGCGCCTTGGGGCCCGCCGAGAGCGGGAGCCGCAGCCGACTGCTCGCGCCTCCGGCGCGCGCGAGGTCCGAGAGGGGGACGCCCTCCTCGGGGCCGAGCACCAAGAGCGCCGTCGC
>JBFFWJ010000039.1:0-12923 GCA_041570315.1 Longimicrobiales bacterium
ACCGGGATGTCGACGCCGCCCAGCGTGAAGACATCGTCGAGCCGCTCGAAGTAGCGGTTGTACCAGATGTTCAGGTACGCGCCGTTGTCGAAGCGCGTCCCGTTCATGAAGTGCCAGCGGTCCGACACCCGCCGGCCGGTCTGGTCGGTGTAGTACGTCCAGTTCACCATCGGGGTGAGCACGCGGATCCCGAGCCAGTCGGGACGCGGACTCCGCTCGAGGTGGAGCTTGGTCATCGTGATCCCGGTCCGGGGCACGAAGCCCACCTCGGGATTGAAGTTGTCGTCGAGGTCGGCGTACTCGCCGTAGATGCGCCACTTCGCGTCGAGATAGGTCGCGTTCAGGTAGGCGCCCGTGTCGTTGCCGCGCAGCCCCGGTGTCTCGGTCTTCGCGATGAAGCCCGAGATGGTCAGGGCCTCCAGCGGAGCGAGCGTCATGTCCGCCGCGTACGTGCGGTTGAAGTCCGCGCCGCCCATCTCGTCCTTGCTGATGAAGAGCGCGCCCACCCTCGATCGGGTGAGGAAGTTCCGGCTGTAGCGAGACACGAAGAAGCTCTCTCCCGGCCGGTCGAGCGCGTCGTCGGTGCGCACGCTCATCACCGCGATGTCGTTGCGGCCGAGCTTGCCCGAAAGGCGTGCGCCCCCGAGGATCGGCACGCTCTCCCCCGTCGCGGACAGGCCGATCCGCCGGCTGAAGAAGAGGTCGGCGATCCGGTTGAAGGAGGTCGCCGAGCCGACCGTGAACTGGCCGCTGTTCTCGAGGAAGAAGTCCCTCTTCTCGGGGAAGAACAGGGCGAACCGCGTGAGGTTGACCTGCTCGTCGTCGACCTCCACCTGGGCGAAGTCGGTGTTGACCGTGACGTCCAGGTTCAGCCCCGCGGTGATCCCGTACTTGAGGTCCAACCCCGCGTCGCGCTCGAAGTCCTCGTCCAGGTCGCCGTTCACGATGACCCGGCTGGCGCCGCTCGTGACGAAGGGCGTGACCCGAAGGTCCAGGCCGCGATTCAGGGCCTGGAGACCGTTCAGGCTCCCGGCCATGCTCACCCGCGTCAGCGTGTACGCCTGGGGAATCGGGGCCCAGAACGCCTGCTCGTTCTTGCGCCCGATGTTGCGCATCAGGTTCAGGCCCCAGCTCTGGGAGGGGCGATCCGGGAAGCGCAGCGTCACCATCGGGATCGCGATCTCCGCCTCCCAACCCTCCTCCGTCCGGCGCGCCCGTACGTGCCAGACGCCGTCCCAGTCCCGATTGACGTTCGACGAGTTGCCGAACCCCCGAAGCCCGCCCTCACCCTCGTTGAACACCTGCTGGTCGAGCTGCGCGCCGAGCGGGTTCGTCACGAACATGTACGCCGAGCGGGAGTCCTTGAAGGTGTCGAGGATGATCTGGAAGTTGTCCTCCTGCAGGATCCGCTCGGAGTCACGGCGCATCTCCGTGGCCGTGATGCCCGTCGGGCTGCGGTCGAACGCGCGCAGCCCGATGTAGAGGTTCTCCGCGTCGTAGAGGAGCCGGACCTCGGTCAGCTCGGAGGCCGGGGCTCCTTCGTTCGGCTCCTGCTGCACGAAATCCTCGATGACGCCCGCGCGGCGCCACACGACCTCGTCCAGAGAGCCGTCGAGCTCGGGCGGCTGCTCGGTGGCCACCGCTCCCACCTGGTAGAGATCCCAGCTCACCTGACCCCACACGGGCCCCGCGCACGACACGACGGCGAGCGCCGCGACGGCGAAGGCTCGGCCCGTCCGACCCCCGCGATCCCTCACGAACTTCTGACTCATTCTCGATCCTCGACCACGACACGACTCCTACGGACGGGACAAGGACACGCCAGCCCCCCGTTTCGTGGAGCTCGCGCGGACTCGCCGGACCCGACAGCCGGGAAATGTAGCACCCTCGAGCGCTCAGGCCCGCCCGGCCAAGCGCAGGACGGCGTGGAGCAGGACGTTGGCCCCGGCCTCGGCGTCCGCGGGGTCGACGCTCTCGGCCTCGGCGTGGCTGACGCCCCCGGCGCACGGCACGAACACCATCCCGGTCGGGCAGATCCGCTGCAGATACACCGAGTCGTGGCCCGCTCCGCTGAAGAGGCTCATCTGCGGATATCCCAGCGCGGCCGCCGCGTCGCCGACCGCTCGCACGCACTCCGAGGCGAACCGGACCGTGGGAGAATGCCAGATCTGCTCGACCCGGCCGTCGAGCCCCATCTCCCGCGAAACCTCGTCCACGAGGAGTCGGAGCCGGCCGTCGAGCGCCTCCAGGGCGACGTCGTCCGGGTGACGCAGGTCCACCGAGAAGTCGACCCTCGCGGGCACGGTGTTCCTGGAGCCGGGGCGCAGCGCGAACTCGCCCACGGTGAGGCGGGCCTCCTCGTCGCTTTCGAGCGCCGAGGCGAAGAGACGGTCGATCACCCGCGCGGCGCCGCGCAGGGGGTCGCGGCGCCGACGCAGCGGCACGGGACCCGCGTGCGTCGCCTCGCCCTCGATCCGCACGTCGTACCACCGCATCCCCTGAACGCCCGCCACCACGCCGATCGTCGTGCCGGCCTCCTCCAGGATGGGCCCCTGCTCGATGTGCAGCTCCAGCGCAGCCGCGATCGGACGCCCCCCCACGGGCGCGGGACCGGCGTACCCGATGCGGTCCAGCTCCTCGCCGATCGTGCGGCCCGCCGCGTCGGAGCGGCCCAGCGCGTACTCGAGCTCGAACACCCCGGCGAAGGCGCCGGAGCAGACCATCGCCGGCGGAAACCGCGACCCCTCCTCGTTGGTCCAGTTCACCACCTCCAGGGGGCGAAGCGTCGCCAGCCCCGCCTCGTTGAGCGTCTCGATGACCTCGAGCGCGGCGAGGACGCCGAGCGCCCCGTCGAAGCGTCCCCCCGAGGGCTGGGAGTCCAGGTGGCTCCCGAGAAGCACCGGAGGGAGGTCGTCGTCAGCGCCGGGCCGCCGCGCGAAGGTGTTGCCCAGCCGGTCCACGGACGTCGTCAGCCCCGCCCCGTCGCACCAACCGCGGAACAGGTCGCGAGCCGCCCGGTCCTCGTCGCTCAGGGCGAGCCGATGGACGCCGCCTCCGGGCGTGCCGCCCACCTCGGCCATCTCCATGAGACGCGACCAGAGGCGGGAGCCGTCGACCATCGGTCTCACACGACGACGCTGCGGGCGGCCGGGGTGGGCCCCCGCGGTGCCGGCCGGCGCCGGGGAAGGAACGGACGGGACATCGGGCCAACCTCCGCAGGGCCGAGTCGGCCGGCAAGACGCGCCGCGCGATCGCGCGCGAGCCGTGCCCATGCTCGCCGGAGGCCCCGAGCCACGGGCGGGGCCCGCCCGATTGCCCCCGCGATGCGACCGTCCGAAGTTCGGCGGACCGCTCCCACCTCACCGGGCCTCCGCATGACCCACGTCCGCACCCTCTCCGCCCTCGCCCTCGGCCTCGCCCTCGCCGCGCCCGCGCTTCGGGGCCAGACGAGGCTCCCCGGCTTCCCCGTGGACGTCGACATGATCGCGAAGATCCGCGAAGAGGGGCTCCAGCGGTCCGAGATCGCGAGCACGCTCTCCTTCATGACCGACGTGCTGGGCGCGCGGCTGACGAACTCGAGCGACATGGAGCGCGCGCAGCGCTGGGTCGTCGAGGAGATGCGGAGCATGGGGCTCGCCAACGTCGCGCGGGAGCCCTTCATGAGCTACGGGGCGAGCTGGGACAACGAGTACGTGTCCCTGCACATGCTGGAGCCGGACTACAGCCCGCTCGTGGGCTACCCGATCGCCCACACGCCCGGCACCGACGGCAGGCAACGGCTGGACGTCGTGATCGCCGACGTCCGAACCCGTCAGGACCTCGGAGGGCTGCGCGGCACGCTGCGGGGCAAGGCGGTGCTGAGCACGCCGCCGCCCGTGATCGATCGCGCCCGCTTCGAGCGAGGCACGCCGCGCCGGACCGACGAGGAGATGCGGGCCCTGGCCGAGGACGTGATCGTCCCTCCCCCGGGCCCGGACCCGTACTTCTCCGGACTCTACCCGCCGCCCCCGCAGAGCCCGGACGTCCTCACCGCCGTCGACAAGCTCGACTTCTACGTGTCGGAGGGCGTCGCCGTGGTCCTCGAGTCGAGCAGCGGCTGGCCGGGGGCGGTCCGCGGCTTCGCCCGCCCCGGAGCCAAGGTCGACCAGTGGGACCGCGAGGCGACGCTGTCGTCGGCGCCGATCGTCGCGATCACGCCGGAGCACTACAACCGGATGTACCGGGTTCGCGCCCGAGGCATCCCGGTCACCGTCGAGGTGGACGTGCGCAACCGTCACGGAGCGTCCGCGACCGAGGCCCACAACGTCGTCGGTGAGCTGCCCGGACGCGACCGGGCGGACGAGATCGTGATGCTCGGCGCGCACTTCGACACCTGGCACGCCAGCCCCAACGCCTCGGACAACACCTCCGGCGTCGCCGTGATGCTCGAGGCGATGCGCATCCTGCGCGCGGTCGGCGCGACGCCTCGGCGCACCGTCCGGATCGCTCTGTGGTCGGGCGAAGAGCAGGGCCTGTACGGGTCGCGGGCGTACGTGAGGCGGCACTTCGGCGATCCCCGCGACCCGTCCGTCGGGACCCGTCCGGCCTACGCGAAGCTGTCGGCGTACTTCAACCAGGACTACGGACCGGGCCAGTATCGGGGCATCTGGCTGCAGGGCAACGAGCACGTGCGCGCGCCCTTCGCGGCGTGGATGGAGCCGCTGCGCGACATGGGGATGACCACGGTCTCGATCCAGGGCGTCGGCAGCACCGACCACGTCGCCTTCGACGAGGTCGGGCTTCCCGGCTACCAGTTCCTCCAGGCCCGCGTCGGCGGCACCGGCGGCCACACGAACCTCGACTTCTTCGACACGATCCCGCTGGACGATCTGAAGAAGAACGCGGTCATCATGGCCGTCTTCGTCTACCACGCCGCCATGGCCGAGGAGCTCCTGCCTCGCAAGACCCCGCCCCGCTAGGGAGGAGCCGGCCCGCTCCGCCGGGGCATCAGGCTCCGCCGGCACGGGCCCGATCCGGCAGCGGGGCGGTTCCGGCGGGGGAAGATCCTGGTTCTTCGTCGATGTAGCTGGTCGGTCCAGCACGTCGGGGCTCGCACGCACGGGCTGATCACGGTTGCCCGGGGCCCGGGGCGGAACACTAGTTCCCGCCACCCAGCGTCATGCCCCTCCTGAGCAGCTTGAGCGCAACGCGCTGGCGCGCACCTCCCACCTCTCGCTCGGCGAGGTAGACGGTCGCCATGCCGCCTCGCCCGAGCTCGGCCAACAGGCGGTACGGACCCACGCGGCGGAGCCGCTCCGGAACCTGGCCCAACCCATCGGAGAGTCCCCCCGAGGCTGCGCCCAGCAGGTCGTGGTCGGCTTGGTCCGCGGCGAGAAGCGACTCGACCAGGGCGCGGAGCTCCGGGTGTCCCCCGCACTCGACATCCAGCACCCGCCGGCGCCCCTCGGCGTCGAGGTCCAGCAGGAGATCGAGGAGCGCGATGGCCCGACGCTGCAGCTCGCGAGCGTCCATACTCTCCGGGGTGGGGAAGCGATCGGGCCAACGTGCTCCTCACCGTCCTCCTACCGCAAGCGATCCGAAAGGCCAGGCCTCATGGGGGCATGGCGTCCGCTGCCGGCCCCGATCAGCGCGTAATCAGTCCGGAAAGAGAAGAGCGTTCTCCTCCGGGAGTGGGGTGCGGTTTCGTTAGCGCGAGGAAGTGTCCCACCCACCGAAAAGGAGAACGCCGAGGGAACGCGACATCGGGCTGGACGCGCACGCATCGAGCTGCAGGTTCTTCGAGATCGACTTCGAGTTCCCGGCGGTCGGGGGAGTGACCCGGACGACATAGATTCCCGATCGACGTGACGCCCAGGGAGACACGACGCTGAGCCTCGATCGCCACCACGCACCGCCACCGCGAATCCCCGCCGACCCGGAAGCGCCGCTCCAGCCCGTGAGGCGACCGTGTCGTTGAGGGACGTCGCCGTGATCGGGGCCGGCGCGGCGGGGCTGATGGCCTCGCTCGCGTCGGCGCGCCGTGGTCTGGACGTGGTGCTCGTCGAGGGGACGAAGGACGGAGGACGCAAGATCCTGATCAGCGGCGGCGGGCGCTGCAACATCCTGCCCTCGGTCCTGCGGCCCGAGCGCTACGTGACCGACTCCTCCCCCAACACCTTGCGGAAGATTCTGCGGTCGTGGCCGCTGGCCGAGCAGCGCGCCTTCCTCGAGGAGGAGCTGGAGATGCCGATGGTGCTCGAGGAGGAGACCGGGAAGCTCTTTCCCTCGAGCCAGCGGGCTCGGGACGTGAGGGATGGCTTGGTCCGACGCGTCCGCGAGGCCGGCGCCGATCTCTGGTTCGGGACGAGGGTGAGCGGGCTGCGGCCCGAGTCGGAGCACTGGGTCGTGGAGTTGGAGGGCGCGCCCGACCTGCGGGTGCGGGCCGTGATACTCGCGACGGGCGGCCTGACGGTACCCAAGACGGGGAGCGACGGCTCCGGGCTCCGCTGGGCCGAGCGGCTGGGCCATGAGATCACACCACCCTACCCCGCCCTGACGCCCCTGACCGCCTCACCGCACCCACACGCGGAGCTCGCGGGCATCTCGGCCGACGTGACCCTGACCGCCCCGGGCTCGCGGCCCCCGTACCGCCAGAGCGGAGCCCTCCTGGTCACGCACCGCGGGTGGAGCGGGCCGGCCGTGCTCGATGCCTCGCACCTCGCAACCCGGACGGACGCGGGACCGCGCCGCGACATCCTCGTCGACTGGGCGGGTCTCGAGCCCGCCGTGTGGGAGGCCGAGCTCCGGACCTCGAAGGGCACGGTCCGGAGCGTCGTCCTTCCCCGCCTGCCGCGCCGGCTCGCGGACGCGCTGGTGCGAGGAGCGGGCGTGGACCCGTCCACCCCCCTTGCCGGCCTCCCGCGGGAGGGCCGCAGGGCCGTCGTCGCGGCGTTGACGTCGTACGTCCTCCCCTGGACCGGCCACGAGGGCTATGCCAAGGGCGAGGTCACCGGCGGCGGCATCCGCCTCGACCAGGTCGACCCACGAACGATGCAGTCGCGCGTGGCGCCGGGCCTCTACCTGTGTGGGGAGATCCTCGACGCGTTCGGTCCCATCGGCGGGCACAACTTCGCGTGGGCCTGGGCGACCGGAAGGGCCGCGGGCGCCGCGGCGTGCCCGTAGGGCGGACCGGAGGGGGCCTCCCCGTCGGGAGCGGATAGGCCGCAGCCGCCACCGATACCGCGACACCCGCGGCGCCGAGTTGCAGGAAGTCCCGTCGGTCGATGTTCGTGGACGGGACCTCATCGGCTGCTCGGGCGTCCGCCTCCACGTCCGGACGTCCGTCGCCACGCATGGATGACGCGTCGGCCTCGGTCCGGCAGGGGGAGGGTCCAGGCCCGGCGACCAGAGGGGGCGTCCGGTCTGGCCGACGGACACGTCGGAGGCGGGGGTGGGCTCGGAGGTCAGGGCGGCGGTCCCGGGGTCGAAGCGTGCGACCCGGACCCGGGGCAAGGCGGTGCTGACCACGCCCCCGCCCGTGATCGATCGCGCCCGCTTCGAGCGAGGCACGCCGCGCGGCGCAGCGCCAGACCCGCGAGGGTGGCGGCCACCCCTCTCACTCGAGCCACTCACGCTCGAAGAACGGAACGAAGTCGGGTGGGAGATCCTGTCGGTACTCGGGCCATACGGCGTCGAAGTACGGGGCACGGACGAGTGACGAGCCACGGGCCCCCCTCAAGTGTTCGAAGGCCGTTTCGCTGATGAGGCCTTCACTCAGCTGCAGGTACACGTTCTGCGCCCGACGGATCACGGAGTAGTAGATGCCCGTGATCGCGAGATTCTCTTCCTCTGAGAAATCCCCGGGACCTTCGCCGTTCATCACGCGCACGACGAGGGCGGCTACCCGTTCATCCGAGGCGACCCACTCGGCGTAGTCGATGGACGCGTCCATGACCGACTGGTACGTGGCGCCTCTCACCGCCGCGCTGTTCCGACGGATCTCGTAGCCGACGAAGATCAGGGACAGCACGACGGCTGCCGCAGATAACATTCCCGCGAGTCTGGGGGGCTGGCGCTCCATCCGGTACTCCCGTGCTGACACCCGACAGCGACTCGGAATTCTGCCGTCACCCCGGCGGGCGCGCCAGCGGGTGAAGTCTTCGCTCGTTGAGCCCTCGGGACTGGGCATCCGACAGGGCCTGCATCGTCGCGCCACGCCTACACGCTACGAGGGGAAGACGCCGCACCGGATCGAGAGGGGCGGGGCGCGACCGCGTCCAACGGACAATCACAAGCCCGCGCCGCCGTCACGTCGGGCCGGGAGGGCCTCTTCCCTACCGCCTCCGCTCCTCCCGCGGCGGTGGACCGAAGTCCACGTATTTGAACGGCCGCAGCGGCTCGTCCCGGGGCCAGATCATGTCCAGCGAATCGCCGTCGTAGAGGTTGCCCGCCTGCATGACGTAGCGGATCGCCGTGCTGTTGCGGATGTCGTCGAGCGGATTGGCGTCGAGCACCACGAGGTCCGCCACCTTCCCGACTTCGACGCTGCCGAAGTCCGCACCCATGCCCATCCCGGTCGCGACGTTGATCGTCGCGGCCTGCAGCGCTCGATGCGGGGTCATCCCCGTCATCTCGAGCATCCACAGCTCCCAATGCACGGCGAGCCCGTGGACCTGCCCGTGCCCACCCGACGCGACGAGCCCTCCGGCATCGGCGATGGCCGCGGAGCCCGCGCCCCCGTTCAGGAAGTAGTACTCGTCGAGCTCGAAACGCTGGCTCGTACGTGACTTGTGATCGACCGCCGCGTGGCTGAGGAAGCGGTTCAGCTTCTCGTCGGCGTGCACGTCGGTCGTCTGATAGAAGTACAGCTCGCCCTGGTAGGTGCTCGGCGAGGCGACGACCAGAGTCGGCACGTACATCGTACCGGAGCGGGCGTAGAGCTGCACGAAGTCGTCGTACATGTTCACCCAGTCGGTCGGCGCGTGCTCGATAGCGGTATAGCCGTCGATCATCATCGCCACCTGCCGCATGACGCCCCCGCCCTCTGCCGTCGTGTTGATGCGCAGCGAGTCGCCGGCCTGGAGCATCCACTGGATCTGCCGACGCTGGGGCTGCATGTACTGCTTCGTCGAGATCGACCCGCGATCGACGTAGCGCTTCACGCCGGCGAAGGCGTCGTCGTAGTTGTCGATACGGATCGCGCCCGACGTCTGGGACGGTCCCGTCATGAAGATGCGCGGGCCGAGCATGTGCCCGGCCGCGATCATCTCGCGGTAATGGAACTGGTCGGTCGACGCGTTCACGTCCCGGGCCATGGTGACACCGAAGGCGAGGTTCACGAGGGGCTCGCCGGCGATGTCGACGAGGACGTCCCGGGGCATCCCGCGGATGTGGGCGTGGGCGTCGATCAGGCCCGGGATGATCGTCGCGCCAGCTACGTCCACGACACGCGCATCCGACGGCACCCGTACCGACGACGACGGGCCCACCGCGCTGATGCGGTTGTCCTCCACGACGACCGTCCCGTTCTCGATGACCTCTTCGCCACGCATCGTGACGACGGTCGCGCCGGTCAGCGCGACGGTCCCCTCCGGCTTCGGCATCGGCACGGTCAGCCGGATGGGGTAGGCGTCGGCCATCGCATCGAGACCCTCCTGCGTCGCGTCGGGCCCGAAGACGTCATCGATCTCCAGAGACGAGAAGACGTTCGCGAAGATCCAGGTCAGCGACGCGCCGTCCACGCTCCACTTCAGGTCCTGCCCACCGTCCCGGGTGACCCGCCGGACGGGTCCCGGCCCGGACCGCCGATTCAGCGTCACGGTCTCGAGCGAGGGCGGCAGCGCCGCGATGTAGACCTCCTCGCGGACCGTGAACGCGAGCCAGCGTCCGTCCGGAGACGGCACCATCTCGACCGCGTCCTCGACCGTAGCCACCTCGCGCCGCTCGGTCCCGTCGACGCGCACCGAGACGAGGGTGCCCCGCTCGGCGAAGGTCAGACGGGTCCCGTCGGGAGTGAAGGTGAGCACGTTGGACGACGGGGCCGACACCACGGACCGGACGTCCCCACCGTCACTGGGCACCCACTCGACGAAGCCGCGGTTCTGTGTGTTGCGATTCCGGGTCGCCGCGGGGTCCTCACGGATCCAGGCGATACGGCTTCCGTCCGGCGACCACGCCGGGTTCGCGTAGTACGCGGCGTGAGCGGTGAGCCGCCGCGGCTCACCCCCGCCGGTCGGCACGCGCCAGACGTGACCGCCCTCGGTCGCGTGCCAGCTCACGAAGGCGATGCTCTCGCCGTCCGGTGAGAAGGTGGGTTGGTACTGACCGTGACCCCCGGCGATCAGCGGGCGCGGCTCGCCGTCGGGCAAGTCCATGATCCAGAGCCGATTCAACGTGCCGAAGACGATCCGCGATCCGTCGGGACTCATCTGGCCGTAACGGACGTTGCGGATCGCGATCGAATCGTCCTCGAACGGCATCTCGTGATGGATGCGGGGTCCGAGCTCCTGCTCGACGAGGGCCGTGAACGGGATCGCCCGGACCTCACCTGTCCGAATGTCGACCTCGTGGAAGCCACCGTCCTTCGTGAAGACGACGGATGCGCCGTCGGGGGTGAAGGCGATGCGTGTTCTGCGGTTCAGGTGCTCCCGGTCGATGGGGAAGACGAGCCAGTCGTCCTCGTCGGTGACGAGGTTGCGGAGCCGCAGGCCGCTCATGGCGTCGATGTCGGCGACGTAGACCATCCACATGCCGTCGGGCGAGATCGTGGGCCGAGCCGAGCCCGACGGCGTCCTCGTGATGGGAGCGATGTCCCCGGTCTCGCGATCGAGCCTCATGACCTGGGCCGGCTGAGGCAGGCCGTTGCCCCTCAGAGAGGTCGCGTTTCCACCCTGTGACCCACGGTAGTAGACGTAGCGGCCGTTCGGTCCCCACTGAAAGCCCGTACCGCGGGCCTCGTCGTCGAGCTCCACGCCGCGCCCGCCGGCCACGTGGATGAGCCAGGGGGTCTGCCCGGCGTTCGGGCTTCCTGCCTCGTTTCGCCGGACCAGCACGTAGTCGCCATCCGACGACCACTCCGGATCGTCGAAGTGGAAGTCGCCGCGCTCGGTCGTCACCGGCCGGGGGTTCGAGCCATCCGCGTCGACCACCCAGAGGTTCTCGTTCCCGCTGCGGTCGCTCACGAAGAGGATGCGGGAGCCGTCCGGAGAGAAGACCGGCTGCAGATCCAACGCCATCCCACTCGTGATGCGTGTCGCCGGCCCTCCCGCTCTGGGCACGGCGTACAGATCCCCGAGCAGATCGAAGACGATCGTCCGACCATCGGGCGAAACGTCCAGGTTCACCTGCGTGCCTTCGCTGACCTCGAACGAGACCGTGCGCGCAGGCGCGATGCACAGGCTATCGCACGAGCCCGGTCCTTCCGACCGGTCGCGCTCCTGCGCGCGGAGGGCGGACGCGGGGAGGCTGCCGAGGGCGACCAGGGCAACGGCGAGGGCGAAGTGACGACGGCGGACCATGCTGGCCTCCCGGGGGGCGAAAGATTGCTCGGGTGGGGAAGCGAAGGGTCGGGGCGGGCGGCCGCAACCGGCGGTGTGCGCATGTGATCGGGACAGCGCTGCAGCCCACGGTCCTGCGTCGCGAGTCATCAGGACGGTCGCGTGCCCCTCGTCGAGCTCCGCGTCGGTCCCGCCCGGGATGAGCCCGTGATCCTCGTCCCGGAAGTGCGGATCACGTTCTCGTCAACGACCCACAAGCCACGGATGCCACGCGGCATCGCACGACACCTCCGGTTCCCCCCTGCTCGGATGTCGGGCGAGCTGCGGCGCCCCAAGCGACCCATCACCGCCCTCCCCCCAGGGGGGGTGCCGTCGGCGGGGGACGTCGGCGCGGAAAGGCCTGCTCGTATGCATAGGCGTAGCCGAGCAGCATGCCGTCGCTCCAGGGGCGTCCCAGGAGCTCGAGGCCGACCGGCAGGCCGTCGCTGGTGAAGCCGGCCGGCACCGTGAGCGCGGGGAAGCCGATCGCGGGGCTGAGGCCACGGTTGTCTCCCAGGCCGTAGTCGTCGGCGGGATCCGGATTGGTCTCCGCGTCGAGTGAGATGAGCGACGGCGGGTGGTCGAACGTCGCGTAGACGATCGCGTCCAGCTCATGGTCCGCCATCGCCTGCAGTACGGCCACCCGCAGGACCTCCCGCTTCCGCATCACCTCGAGGTAGCCCGGATCGTCGGTGGTCTTGCCGACCGATGCCATCATCCCCACGGCTCGCCACGGTACGACGACACCCGCCATGAGGATCTCCGCCAGCGAGCGCACCGGTGCGTTCGGATGCTCGGCGAGGTAGTCGTCCGTCGCGCGTTCGGTCTCGTAGACGTTTCCGATGCCGCCCACGAGGTCGAGGTCGGAGATGGAGACCGGGTCCACGACATCCGCGCCGAGCGACGCGAGGTCCCGGATCGCGCGGTCGATGATCGCGCGAACCTCCCGGTAACCCTCCGAGCCGGGGTCCGCCCGTGCGTCCATGGGATCGCGCAGGACGCCGATCCGCGCCCCGTCGAGGCTGCCTGCGTCGAGGAAGTCCGTGTAGCTCTCCGGCACGTGCCCGACGGAGTACGCCGTGATCGGGTCGGCGGGATCGTAGCCGGCGATGGCATCGAGCACGATCGCGGCGTCGGCGACGGTGCGCGTCATCGGCCCCATCGTGTCCTGCGTCGGATTGGCCGGCATCATTCCGTGTCGGCTCACGAGCTGGAGGGTCG
The DNA here is from genome assembly GCA_041570315.1 of Longimicrobiales bacterium. Lineage (GTDB taxonomy): Bacteria > Gemmatimonadota > Gemmatimonadetes > Longimicrobiales > Gaopeijiaceae > JBFFWJ01. Next base: position 12,735 of record JBFFWJ010000039.1, read on the forward strand.
GCCGAAGCCCCACCAGGCTGGCCACGGCCGCCGGCCCTCGAACGGAGCCGCCCGTATCCTCGCCGATGCCGACGAGGCCGAGGTTCGCCGCGATCCCCGAGCCGGTCCCGCCCGACGAGCCACTCGGATTCCGGTCGGGAGCGTACGGGTTGCGGATCACGCCGAACGCGGAGCCGACGTAGCGCGAGG
>JBFFWJ010000040.1:0-12873 GCA_041570315.1 Longimicrobiales bacterium
CAGGCGGCGCGGTCCGGACAGCGACGGGTGGCCGCGCACGATGAACCGATAGGGCACGTGGGCCCAGCGCCCGGCGTAGCCGACACCGATCCGTTCCGTCCGGCGCACCTGCGCTTCGACAAGCGGCCGGCCCTCTTCCAGCCACAGCTCGCGACCGAGGAGCGAGCTGCCGTCCAGCGACCGGTCGACGTCGAATGCGCGGCACAACCGGCCCGGTCCGCTGGCCGCACTGCTGGCGTCCTCGGTCTCCACCGCTCGCAGCAGGACGGCTGCCGGATGTCCCCGTTCGCCGGTCACGACGTTGAGGCAGTGGTGCATGCCGTAGATCAGATAGACGTAGGCGGTCCCGCCCGCAGCGAACATCGGCGCGTTGCGAGGCGTCGGTCCGCGGTGGGCGTGGCTGGCCCGGTCCTCGAGACCGTCGTAGGCCTCGACCTCGACGATGCTTCCGCGGAGGACACGACGGTACCCCAGCCTGCGGCACAGCGTCCGTCCGAGAAGGTCGCGTGCGACCACCAGCACGTTCCGCCTGTAGAATGAGCGGTCCAGGCGTTTTCGGCTCGACATACCAACCACCCGGTTTATCGGAGTCCAAGGGGGTTCCCATGGTACGCCAGAGTTTGACCGCGGTCCTCGCCCTGCTGGCGATCGCGGCGATCTTCGTCTTCCTCCCCACCGGTCAGGCGGTCTCGCAACGCATCCAGGAGGTGTTCGTGACGAACTTCCCCGACCTGCAGCGGATCGAGGGGAAGGTCACGGTCGAGGGTCCGGTGCGCCTTTCCACGCTGGAGACCTTCCGGGACCTGACCGTCCCGCCGGTGCATCCGAGCGAGACGACGCGGCTGGTCGAGGCGGGTCACCTGGTCGCGGACGGGTTCCCGTCCGTGGTGCTCAGTCTGCACGGGGTCGTCAAGGGACACGTCGCACGCCCGGGCACCGTGGGCGTGATGCTGGTCCCCGACCAGCCGACGATTCAGGAAGCGTTCGAGGAACAAGGACAGGTGCACTTCGCGCTGGAGGCCGCCGCCGCCGGCGTGACCTCCAAGACGCCGTATTTCGCCTCCAACCAGCCGCGCTACACGGTCGGTTTCCCCAGCTACCGGGTGCTGCTGTACAACACCACGGACAAAGCGGTCGAAGTCAACCTGTTCGCCTACCTGACGAACTAGTGGGCGATCCCGCGCTGGTCCCCGCCACATTCCTCGAGCGGGAGAACCGATTCGTCGTCAGGGCCGCGCGGCCCGGCGCCCGGCCTGCGCTCGGTACCGGAATCAGTACCGGAAGCGGAGGCTCACCCCGAGCGTCCGGGGCCGATTCGTGAGATAACCGACCCGGGCTCGGGTGCCGCGCTCCCGGTCCAGGGCGAGCAGGGCGCGCTCGTTCGTAGCGTTGTTCACGGACAGCGCCAGCTCCCAGGCGCCCCGGATCACGCCGACCCGGAGGTTGAGATTGCTGTAGCCGGGCAGCTCGGGGTCGAACGTGAACGTGCTCTGCGTGAGAGGACCTCCGATCGTGTTCGGGGCGAACGACTCGAGATCCACGCTGCCGAGGCCCTCGGCGTGGTCGTCGATCTGGGTGAGCCGCGATCCGACGTGCTGGAACGACGCGGTGACGAACGCCGGCAGGTCCGGCCGCAGGTCCCATCGATACGTCGCCGACGCCGCGGCTTGGTAGTTCGGGACGCTGGGAAGGCGATTGCCCGACTCGATGCCCGACACGACGCTCACCTCGCCCGCTCCGGACGTCGAGGTCAGCGTCGACCGCAGCTCGGCGTCGTTGAGGCTTCCGGAGACCGTCACGTCGAGGTGGTCGTTCGGGGTCGCGGTGAGCTCCACCTCGAGCCCTTGGCTTCGCGCCTTCGGAACGTTGAAGACCAGCCGTGACGAGCACGACCCTGCCGTCACCACCACCTGAAGGTCACGGATGTCCATGTAGAACGCCGAGACGTTGAGCGAGGCGCGCCCGTCCAGCAGGCGGGACTTGGCTCCGACCTCGTAGTTCCATGCGGTCTCGTCCTCCCACGAATCCCGGCCGCTGAAGGTGGCCAGGTCCCCGGGTGTGCACAGCGGCACGTTGAGCGGATCGTTGATCCCTCCCAGGCGGAATCCCTTGGCAGCCTGGACGTTGAGGCTCACCGTCTCGGAGGCGGCGAAGCGGGCCATGATCCGCGGCGCCAGGCCGCTCGCGTCCGTGGACCCGGGGACCGAGACGAGTGACGTGCCGTTGTCGTCGTTGCCGAAGATGCCGTCGAAGACCTGTTGGCGCTCCTCCTGGAAGTTGTAGTACCGAAGCCCCCCGGTGAGCTCGAGTCGCTCGTGCGGCGACACCGTGGCCTCGCCGAAGATGGCCGTCTGGCTGAGGTCGTAGGAGAGGTCGGAGTAGAAGAGCTCGTCACGTACCGCCCGGAGTCCGAGAGTCTCGATCCCCGACAGCGCCTCGAAGCCGGACACGATCAGGCTCTGCCCGTAGTCGCGGGTGCTCGAGCTGAAGAAGCCCCCGATCAGCCAGCGGAAGCCGTCCCGGCCCCCGGCCAGGCGGATCTCCTGGGTGCGCACCTCCGATGTCGTCTCGTCGTCCAGCGGGGCGTCGAGCGTGTAGACCTCCTCGGGCAGGCCCAACGAGCCGCCGGTGATGCTGGCGGTCAGGGCGCCGGCGTCCCGAACGACGAGGACGTCGCGGCTGACGAGCGAGCTGACCGCGGTGAGCGCCGCCGTGCCGAAGTCGTAGCCGACGGTCAGGTCGGCGAGGAGGAAGTCGTCCGTGAACGGCTCACCGATCTGGGTGAAGAGCTCGCGCTCGCCGAGGTTGACCGGCGGACGGGTGGTGGTGTACGGGTTGGCGAGGATGTTGAACGCGTCGACACGATTCCACCCGTCCATCTCGACGGTCTGGTACACGAACCTGGGTGTGATGCTGAGCCGCACGTCCGGCTCGAGTCGGAGCGCCGCGCGCACGCCGGTCCGGTCTCCTCGGTTCGCGTCCTCGTCCCTGCCGGAGTCGGGCTGGACCGCATCCATGTACCCCCCGAACTGGCTGCGATAGGCCACGACGCGCAGGGCGCCCAGGTCATCGAGCGGCACGTTGAAGCCCAGCTTGAGATCCCCCCCCGGGCCGCCCCCGTCGATGGCGCTGCCGCCGAGCTCTCCGAACAAGGTGCCGACGCCGAGCTGGGGCTGGTTCGTGATGTAGCGCACGTTGCCGGCCAGCGACCCGGAGCCATAGAGGGTGCCCTGCGGCCCGCGCAGCACCTCGACCCGGGACAGATCGAAGAGATCGAGATCGGGCGTGAAGAGGGAGAGCGATACGGCGGTGTCGTCCAGGTACACCCCGACCTGCTCCTTGACGCCGGGCTGGTCGCGCGCGATCTGCCCCGCCGACGCCCCGCGCATCGCGGGCTGGCTCTGGCCCGGGCCCAGGTTCTGCACGGTGAACCCGGCCACGGCGGCGGCGACGGCCTCGAAGTCGCCCACCCCGCTCGCACGAAGGGCCGGAGCCGTGGGCGCCGTGATCGAGAAGGGAACGTCGAAGGGGTCCTGCTCTCGGAAGGTCGCCGTGACCGTGATCGCCTGCAGTCGCACCGGCTCGAGGACGAAGTCGACGGTTAGGGTCACGCCGGCGGTGACCTCGACGTCGATGCGCGACGACTCGTGAAACCCGAGCAGCGCCGCCGATGCAGCGTACGTGCCGGGCTCCAGCCCCGGAACGAGGAAGGCCCCGCTCGAGTTCGTCAGCGCTCTCGACGAGGCGCCGGTCTCGACGTTGGTGACCGTCACCCGCGCGCCCTCCACGGGCGCCCCCCCGACATCGCGCACGACGCCGGTGATGAGGCCCTCCTGGCCACGCACGGATAGGGGAGAGCCGACGAGGCCGACGAGGGCGGCGAGGAGCACCAGGGGGAGCAGGCCCTTCCGGGCTCGGTGCGCCATGGACGCCTCCGTGGAGGGTGACCGCGAACGTGGAGGGTGACCGCGGACCCGGGGTGGGCTCCGGCATAAGGCCGGAGCACGCGCGGCTTGTCAACGGGGGGCGTCCGTCCTCCGCCGCATGATATGTTTCTCGCAACGCACGCGCCGAGGTGGCCGCATGGCGAACGTCAAGGACGAGCTTCCGATCTCGGGGCCGGGCGTGGCCCCGTGCCAGCCGCCGCTGAGCCCCGGCCGGCCACCCGGCCGGCGGTTCGAGGTGGAAGGGCTTTGCTGCGCGGCGGAGGCGCGGCAGATCGATGCTTCCCTGGGCTCGCACCCGCAGGTTCGCTCGCTCCGGATCGACCCGGTGCGCCGCCTCGTGATCGTCGACGGCCCCGTGCCCGCTTCCGAGGTCGAGCGCGTGATCGCCGCCCTCGGCATGACGGCACGGCCTCTCGATGCGGTCGAGCCACCGGAGTCGACAGGGAGGCGACGACGCCGCCGCAGCCTCCTCGCGGCGTGCTCGGGGCTTCTCTGGCTCGCCTCCGTCCTGGCCTCGAGTCGGCTCGCATCCGAGGCGGGTGCCGCCGCGCTCGCGCTGGGCGCCGTGATCGCCGGCGGATGGTACGTCTTCCCCCGCGGCTACCGAGCCGCCGCGGCCCGGGCCCTCGACATGAACTTCCTCATGTCCGTGGCCGCCGTCGGTGCGCTGTGCATCGGCGAGTACGCCGAGGCGGCCTCGGTCATGTTCCTCTTCGCCGTGGCGCAGCTCCTCGAGACCGCTTCCATGGACCGGGCCCGGAGCGCGATCCGGGCGCTGATGGAGCTCGCCCCGGCCCAGGCGACGGTCGTGCGGGGCGGCCGCGAGCTCCGCGTACCGGCGGAGGACGTCGCGGTCGGAGAGACCGTGGTCGTGCGTCCGGGGGAGAAGATCCCGGTCGACGGGGTCGTGTCGACGGGTCGATCCGCGGTGAACCAGGCCGCGATCACGGGCGAGTCGATCCCGGTGCCGAAGGGCCCCACTGACGAGGTCTTCGCGGGAACGCTCAACGAGGACGGTGTGCTCGAGCTGCGCTCGACCAGGGCCCCGGACGACACGACGCTCGCGCGGATCATTCACTCCGTCGAGGATGCCCAGGCTTCGCGCGCGCCCAGCCAGGCCTTCGTGGACCGCTTCGCTCGCGTGTACACCCCGACGGTCGTCGGCGCCGCGGTGGTCTTCGGGATCGCTCCGCCGCTTCTTCTCGGAGGCTCGTGGGCGGACTGGGTCTACCGGGCGCTCGCGCTGCTCGTCGTCGCCTGCCCCTGCGCGCTCGTCATCTCCACTCCGGTCACCGTGGTGAGCGCGCTCGCGGGTGCCGCGCGACGCGGGATCCTCATCAAGGGCGGCCTTCCCCTGGAGACCGCGGGACGCGCGAGGGTCGTCGCGCTCGACAAGACCGGCACGGTCACCGAGGACAGAGCCGAGGTCGTGGAGGTGCTCGCGCTCGACGGCGCCGACCGAGCCCGGGTGCTCGCGGTCGCGGCCGCGGTGGAGGCGCGCAGCGCGCATCCGCTGGCCTCCGCCGTCGTCGAGCACGCCCGGGCCGAGGGGTTGCCGATCCCCGCCGCGACCTCGACCCGGGCGCTGCCCGGCAGGGGCGCCGAGGCCGTCGTGGAGGGAGTGCGCGTGCTCGTGGGAAGCGAGCGGCTCTTCGCCGACGAGGGCGTGGCCGATGCCGGCGCCGCCGACGCGGTGCGCCGCCTCGAAGCCGGCGGGAGCACGGTGGTGCTGGTCGGGGTGGCCGGCGATGGGCGCTCGTCCGAGCGGGCGCTCCGCCTGGTGGGAGCGATCGCCCTGGCGGATCGGGTGCGTCCCGAGGCCGCGAGCGCGGTGCGGTCGCTGAGGGGCGTCGGCATCCGGGAGGTCGCCCTCCTGACCGGCGACAACGGGGCCACGGCCGGCGCGGTCGCCCGCTCCATCGCCGACGGGACGCCGATCGACGTGCGGGCGGGCCTGCTGCCGGCGGACAAGGTGTCCGCGATCCGCGAGCTCCGCAGGGCCCACGGGCCCGTCCTCATGGTCGGAGACGGGATCAACGACGCCCCCGCCCTGGCCGCCGCCGACGTGGGGGTCGCGATGGGTGCGGCCGGAACCGACGTCGCGCTCGAGACGGCCGACGTCGCCCTGATGTCCGACGACCTCTCGCGGCTGCCCGTGATGATCCGGATGGCCCGCCGGGCGGAGGCGATCATCCGCGCGAACATCGCCTTCGCGCTGGCCGTGAAAGCGGTGTTCGTCGTGCTGGCCGTCGCGGGCGTCGCCACGCTCTGGATGGCGGTCCTGGCCGACATGGGAGCCAGCCTGCTCGTCATCGGGAACGGGATGCGCGCGCTCCGGGCCCCCGCCCCCCGCGCGCGTGAGGACGGTACGACCGTCGCTCGCGCGGCGGCGATCAGGCCGGCTGGGTCTCGATGAGCTCCTCCAGGAGCGCCATCGCCGGCTTGGCGGACAGCCTCAGCGGGTCCAGCACGGGCAGCTCGGAGTAGCGCAGCAGCACGCTGGGATTGACGCGGCCGAGGTCGATGCGGCGCATCCGCCAGCTCGCGAAACGCCGCTCGGTGATCTCCTCGTAGGCGAGCAGGACGACGTCCTGGTGGCGCGGGTCGCGAACGATGTCGTTGTAGAGCCGGTTGACCTCGTCGCGGCTGCCCTCGAGCGCCTGCAGGAAGCCGTTTCCCTCCTCGTACGAGCACAGGACGCCGGTGATGCCGTGCTCGCGGTTGTAGCCGCGGGAACGCTCGAGGATCGAGTCGAGCATCGCTCCGTCGATGGGATCGACCGCGCGGCTGGCGTAGAGCAAGCGGACGAGCATCTCAACGACCTCCGGTCTTCTGGCTGGCGAGGAGCGCCAGAAACTCGCGGCGCAGGGTGGCGTTCTTCAGGAATGATCCACGCATGATGCTGTTGGTCATCTTCGAGTCCATGTCCCGGACGCCGCGCCACTGCATGCAGAAGTGGTCGGCCTCCATCACGATCGCGAGGCCATCGGGACGCATCCTCTCCTGGAGGAGCTCGGCGAGCTGAGCGATCGCCTCCTCCTGGATCTGGGGGCGGGACATGACCCACTCGACCAGCCTGGCGTACTTCGACAGCCCGATCAGCTCCGAGCTCTCGTTCGGCATCACGCCGACCCACACCTTGCCGATGATGGGACACAGGTGGTGCGAGCAGGCGCTCCGCACGGTCACCGGCCCCACGATCATCAGCTCGCTCAGCCCGGCGACGTTGGGAAACTGGGTGACCGGCGGCGGCGGAAGGTAGCGGCCGGTGAAGACCTCGCGGACGAACATCTTCGCCACGCGTCGGGCCGTGTCCTGCGTGTTGTGATCGTTCTCGGTGTCGATCACCAGCGCGCGCAGGACACCTTGGAGCTGGGCCGCCACCTCGGCCTGGATCTCGTCGAGCTCACCCGGCTCGATGAACTCCGCGATGTTGTCGTTGGCGTGGAATCGACGGTCGGCGGCAATCAGACGCTCCCGCACCCGCTCCGAGACCGGGGGCGGCGGGGCGGCGGTCTTCGTGTCGGCCATGGCGAGCTTCCTTGCTTCATCGCGGTGGCAGAGATCTTCCGGGCCGCGACGGGGCCCAGGCGATCCGCTTCCTTCGTCGGGGAACCCGTCGGTCCGGCTTCCGAGCCGGGGACCGAAGGTAGGGCACACGATGCGGCGCGTGAAGCGCGGCCCACCGGGCGCGGCCGCAGCGAAGCCCACTCCCGTCGACCGGCCCGCGCCGGGCCCCCGGCTGACGGGACCCGGCAGCCGGTCGCCGACCGCTCCCGGTCCTCGGACTCCCCACAGGATCGTCAACCGAATCCCGACGGCGGAGCCCGCGCGGCCGAGCGATCTTGCCTTGGGCCAGGCCCCCGAAGCCGAGGTACCGACGATGAGCCACCCGACGCCCGTGACGACCTCCGACGACGTCGCCGTCGCGGTCACCGAGGTCCCCGACGAATTCCCGCGAGGCGTGAAGCTCCTCCACGATCCCGTTCGCAACAAGGGCACGGCCTTCACGGAGGCGGAGCGCGAGGCGCTCGACCTCCGCGGCCTCCTCCCCCCGAGGGTCCTCGGTCAGCACCTTCAGGTCCAGCGGATGATGGAGACGCTGCGCGGCAGGGCGAGCGACCTGGAGCGCTACGAGTCCATGGTCGCGCTGCAGGACCGCAACGAGACCCTCTTCTATCGGGTGCTTCTCGACCACCTCGAAGAGCTCATGCCCATCGTCTACACGCCGACGGTGGGCCAGGCATGCCAGGAGTTCGGACACATCTTCCGAAGGCCACGGGGCCTCTACGTGTCGGCCTACGACCGGGGGCACGTCAGGCAGGTGCTGCGGAACTGGCCGCACGCCGACGTGCGGATCATCGTCGTGACCGACGGCGAGCGCATCCTCGGGCTCGGAGACCAGGGGGCCGACGGCATGGGGATTCCCATCGGGAAGCTGTCGCTGTACAGCGCGTGCGCGGGAATCCACCCGACCCAAACCCTTCCCGTCATGCTCGACGTGGGAACCGACAACGAGAGCCTGCTTCAGGATCCCCTCTATCTCGGCATCCCGCGTCACCGGCTGCGGGGCGAGGCCTACGACGACCTGATCGAGGAGTTCTTCCAGGCGGTCGCCGAGGTCTTCCCGAACGCCGTCGTGCAACTCGAGGACTTCGCGACGCGGAACGCGTTCCGGCTTCTGAGCCGGTACCGCAGCCGCTTCTGCACGTTCAACGACGACATCCAGGGCACGGCCGCCGTGACGCTGGCCGGAATCTACTCGGCGCTGCGCGTGACGGGGACGGGGTTGGGCGATCACCCCTTCCTCTTCCTCGGGGCCGGCGAGGCCGGGATCGGAATCGCCGACCTCGTCGTCTCGGCCCTCGTCGAGGCCGGCATGAGCGAGGGGGAGGCCCGCCTGCGGTGCTGGTTCTTCGATTCCCGGGGAATGGTCGTCGGAAGCCGAACGGACCTGGCCGAGCACAAGCGGCCCTACGCGCACGACGCCCCCTTCACCGACGATCTCGTCGAGGCCGTCCGGGGCCTTCGCCCGGGTGTCCTCATCGGTGTCTCCGGGCAGCCGCGCACCTTCACGGAGCGGGTGCTCCGCGCGATGGCCGAGATCCACGCTCGTCCGATCGTGTTCGCCCTCTCGAATCCCACCTCGAGGTCCGAGTGCACGGCCGAGGAGGCGTACCGATGGACCGAGGGGCGAGCGCTCTTCGCGAGCGGCAGCCCGTTCGACCCGGTGGAGCTGGGCGGGCGACGATTCGTGCCCGGCCAGGGAAACAACGCGTACGTTTTCCCCGGCGTCGGCCTGGGCCTGATCGCGTCTCGGGCCCTGGCATGCACCGACGAGATGTTCTTCGTCGCGGCCCGGACCCTGGCCGGGATGGTGCAGGACGGGGATCTCCGACAGGGGCGCGTGTATCCGCCGTTGACCCGGATCCGGGAGGTGTCCGCGCAGATCGCCGAGGCCGTGGCCGCCGTGGCCTTCGAGCGCGGGCTCGCCCGTGCCGAGCAGCCGGACGACATCGGCGCCGTCGTCCGGCAGGGCATGTTCGATCCCACCTACCCGATCTACGGGTAGGTGGGGGCAGCCCGGGCGCCACGCCGTGGCCTGGAGCGGACCGCGGGGTGACCCGCTCGCCCGCGCGCGCGACCCGAAGCCTCAGATCTCCAGGAATGCGTCGGGGACCAGGCTCGTCACCCACATGACGTCGGAGATGTCGCGGTGCTCCCTCCACGTCGACGCCGTCCGGCTCGCGGGCCGGGACCAGAACTCCACGATCGACGTGCCCACCGGCTGATGACGGGCCAGCGCCTCGAGGTCGCGGGCCAGCGACGCCGCTTCGATCGCGTCGGTGGCAGGCAGCCGGGCCATCCGCTCGAGCCTGTCCACGGCCTGGAAGCCCAGCGCGAGGCCGAGCTCGCGGAAGGCGAGACGCCGCTCCGGCCGCAGGTCGAGGAAGGGGAACCCGGACAGCCGCCGCAGGCTCGCCCGGGCGTCGACCAGCAGAGCCCCGAAGAGCCGGGGTCCGGTCGGATGCCCGGCCGCCGCCAGCTGCGCGCACCGGAAGGCGTCCACGAGGAGGCCTCCGAGGCCGAGCGGGTCGGTCGTCGCCCAACTTTGTCCCTCGCACATGGACGCGAGCTCGGGGAGCACGGTCCGCAGCGCCGCCGAATCCGGCGCCGGCTCCTCGGACGCCAGCAGCACGCTCGTCGTGATGAGCCCATCGAGAGCGTCGTGCTGCCCCATGGACGCCACCAAAGGCCTGGACAGGTCGATGCTCATCTTCCAGCGCAGCCGGGGGCCCGCCGGCGTGGACACGACGAAGCCGTCGTGCGCCGCCCGCGCCAGCTCGATCGCCCACCGCCGATAGCCGGCATCCCTCTGCACGCCGCCCAGGCGATGGAGCGCGAAGACCCACTTCGTGAGGTAGTGGTAGTACTGGCCGTCCCGGTCCCATTCCTCGGCGGGCCGGTACGGCTCGGATTCGGTCCGCTCGGGCCTCGGCTTGCCGATCCTGAGCCCGCCGACGGTCGGATGGTCCCGCGCCCGGGCGTCCGGCAGTCCGCTGATCCAACCCTCGCGGGGATCGTCCTCGCGGTGCCGACCCAGGACGACGTGCACCTGGTCGACGAGGGCGCGCGCCCGGCCGAGGAATCGATCCTCTCCGGTGATCTCGTACAGCCCCACGTAGTTGCACACGGCGAAGGCGTCCGTCCACAGGTATCGCACCGGGGAGGCCGACGAGGAGAGCCCCGTCCTTTCGGCGAAGCGCTCCATCGTGGCGATCGCGAGCTCGACGCCCTCGCCTCTGTCCATGGAAGAGCCCCTCCCTGTCGATGGTCCGGTCCCTAAAGGGCGAAAGGATACGTATCGGGCACGCCGGCGAGCTCGCGCGCGGCCAATGGTCGCACCGCTCCCGTCTCCTCGATCCAGACGTACTCGTCGAACTGGGCGGGCAGCGCCGCGTGGAAGTAGTGGCTCACCAGCTCCGACTCGGGACGGTAGATCACCCCGATGGCGCGCTCGAGGCGCGGCTCCAGCAGGCCCTCGCGCAGCTCCGGCACCGCGGGATGCCGAAGCGGGAGGAGGAAGCCATCCCGCCCGGTCCGGTGGCAGAGGTGCTCGTAGCTGTCCCGATGCGAGGGGCGCACTTCCATGAACCGGACGGGGCTGCCCCAGTCCGAGGCGGCGGCCACCGTCCCCCGGTGCGTCCCGAACCCGATCGAGTACGCCTCGTCCCCGAACGCCTCCCTGGCGAGCTGGCCGACATTGAGCTCTCCCCGCCGGCCCATCTCCGTGGCGCGTGCGTCGCCGACGTGCGAGTTGTGCGCCCACACGACCGCCTTCGCGTCGTCCCCGCGGTGCGCCAGGGTCGCCCTCAGCACGTCGAACATGTGGGCGTCACGAAGGTTCCAGGAATCCCTCGAGCCTCGGTACATGAGCCGGTAGTAGCGTTCGGCCTCGCGGATGACCGTCGCGTTGCGCTCGGCGTCGAAGACGGCCTCGCCATCCTTCAGCTCGTACGTCAGGCGCTTCTCCAGAAGATCGTCGAGCACGGAGAGCACCTCCTCCTCGCACGCTTCGAGGCGCCCCGACGAGGCCGCCCGGCCGTACACGGCCGGATCGGACTCCCAGGGCGAGAAGCACCCGTAGCGCACGCGCGCCGCCTCGGCCGCCCTCGGATCGACCCGATCGAGGAACTCGAGGACGGCCTCGATCGAGGCGGCGAGGCTGTACAGGTCCAGGCCGTACACCGCGACGCGCCGGGCCGGGTCCCACGCCTGGGCGTTGTGCGCGGCGAGCCAGTCGACGAACTCGCCCGTCTCCTCGTTCCGCCACATCCAGCTCGGGAAGCGGGCGAACGGCCTCGAGGTCGTGGCGCGGCGGACGTCCGGACGCACGTGGGCATCGATCGTCGCCACGTCGGGCCAGTCCCCTTCGATCGCCACGACGTCGAAGCCTTTCCGCTCGATGAGCTCGCGCGTGACGCGAGCCCGCATCCGGTAGAACTCCGACGTCCCGTGGGTCGCTTCCCCGATCAGGACGACCCGAGCCTCACCGACTCGCTCCAGGAGCGGCTCGAGTCCCGCCCGCTCGAGGGAGTCGAAGGGCTCGCATCCGTCCCGGACGAGCGCGACGAGCGTGGCCTCCTCCCGCCTCGACGCCCGGAGCGCGCGCGCCACCCGGTGAGGCTGGGTGGAGACGCCGTCGAGGGCCCAGCCCGCGCTCCCGATCAACGGGACGAACTGGACGCGCCCGAGCGACGTCTGCTCGTACTCGTGCTCGCCGAGACGCGTCACGCGGACGAGCTCCTGGGTCCTCGGCTCGTCTCCCACGGGGATGACCAAGCGCCCCCCGATCGCGAGCTGGTCGAGGAGCGGCTGCGGCACCTCGGGCCCGCCCGCCGCGACGGCGATCGCGTCGAAGGGCGCCCTCTCGGCCCAGCCCAGCGTCCCGTCCCCGGCCGAGACCTCGACGTTGTCGTAGCCCAGCTCCCGCATCCGGTCGCGGGCCCGCCCGGCCAGGGACCGGTACCGCTCGATCGCGTACACCTCCCCCGCCACCTGCCCCAGGACCGCCGCGGCGTATCCCGACCCGGCGCCGACCTCGAGAACCCGGTCGGCGGGCTCGAGCCGGAGCGCCTCGGCCATGACCGCGACGATGTACGGCTGCGAGATCGTCTGCCCCTCCTCGATGGGAAGCGGGGTGTCGTCGTAGGCGAACTCGGCGTACTTCTCCTCTACGAAGCGCTCCCGGGGAACCGTCCGCATCGCCTCCAGGACGGCCTCGCTGCGCACCCCGCGACGCCGGATCTGCCGCTCGACCATGCGATGGCGATCGGCCTCCCTGCCCATGATCGTGCCTCCTCGCCCACCGAAGGCAGGGGGCTCATCCGACGGAGCTCGGTCGGCCTCGTTGCGCCGCGACGGC
>JBFFWJ010000041.1:0-12850 GCA_041570315.1 Longimicrobiales bacterium
CGGCGCGCCACCCGTTGCGCGCGGGCCGCCCCACGCGTCCATTGCGGCGCCGATTCGGCCGACCCCAAGGAGGTGGACCGCATGTCCGACGCGCGCCGTTGACCCCGGTCGTGATCGGGATCGCCGGGTACGTCGCCGCGCAGCTCGCGATCGGCATCTGGGTCTCACGCCGGATCTCCACCGAGGAGGACTACCTCGTCGCGGGGCGCTCGCTCGGCCCGGTGCTCGTGACCTTCACGATGTTCGCGACCTGGTTCGGCGCCGAGACGTGCATCAGCGCCGCCGGCGCCGTGTACGAGGGCGGGATCGGGGGCGGCCTGGCCGAGCCGTTCGGCTACGCGATCTGCATCGTGCTGACCGGCCTGGTCTTCGCGGTGCCGCTGTGGCGACTGAAGCTGACCACGCTCGCCGACCTCTTTCGAATCCGCTACGACGTGTCGGTCGAGCGGCTCGCGGTGGTCCTGCTCGTGCCGACGTCGCTCTTCTGGGCCGCCGCCCAGATTCGGGCCTTCGGCCAGGTCCTGTCCGCGGCGTCCGGCGCGCAGCTCGAGGTGACGGTCGCGGTCGCCGCGGCCGTCGTGATCGCCTACACGATCTTCGGGGGCCTCCTCGCGGATGCGTGGACCGACCTCGTCCAGGGCGTGGCTCTGATCGTCGGGCTCGGCGCGCTCTTCGTGAGCGTGGGCCGGAGCGGCGACCTCGCCCTGCTCGGCTCGCTCGACCCGGCAGCCTTCGACCCGGGCACGCGTGAGCCGCGCTCGCTGGCGGCGCTCGCCGAGGCGTGGGCGGTCCCCGTGATCGGCTCGCTGGTGGCGGCCGAGGTCGTCGCCAGGATGATCGCGGCGCGCTCCCCCGGGGTCGCGCGCGCTTCGACGGTGACCGCGGGGGTGGCCTACCTGCTCATCGGGCTCATGCCGGTGGCGCTCGGGCTGGTCGGCTCGGCCCTCCTGCCCGGGCTCGCCGAGCCGGAGCAGATTCTCCCGCTCCTGGCGGAGCGCTACCTGCCGACCCTCCTGTACGTGCTCTTCGCCGGCGCTCTGGTGTCGGCGATCCTGTCCACGGTCGACAGCGCCCTACTCGTCGCCGCGGGCATGCTGTCGCACAACCTCGCCGTGCCGCTCCTCCCGGGCCTCTCGGAGCGCGACAAGGTCCGGCTCGCGCGCGCGGGCGTGGCGCTTCTGGGTCTGGTCGCGTACGCGATGGCCTACCGGGCCGAGCGCGTCTACGATCTGGTCGAGGAGGCCTCCTCCTTCGGAAGCGCGGGCATCGTGACCGTCGTCTGCTTCGGTCTCTTCACGCGCATCGGGGGGACCGGCAGCGCCCTGGCGGCGCTTCTGTGCGGTGTGGGCACATGGATCCTCGGGGCCTACGTGCTGGGTCTGCCGTATCCCTATCTGACGTCGCTCGCCGCCGCGGCGGGGGCCTACCTGGCCTTCGCGCTGGCGGCGCCCGAGACGGTGCGCTCCCTCGAGGCCGCGACCTGACGGGGCGGGCGCGCGGGCGGCTCAGCGCCGGTGCACGATCCGCCCTTCGAACACGGTCAGGTCGACCTTCGCCTCCGAGATGCGCTCCGGCGGCACCTCGGCGAGGTGCGTATCGAGCACGACCAGGTCGGCGCTTCGGCCCACCCGGAGGGAGCCCGTCTCCCCGTCGAGCCCGGCGGCGAGCGCCGCGCTCGACGTGTAGGCGGCGAGCATGGTCTGCAGGTCGAGGCGCTCCGCGGGGATCCAGGAGGGGCCGTCGACGGCATCCGGGCTGCGGCGCGTCAGCGCGACCTCGATCGCGCGCAGAGGGTCCATCGAGCTGACGGACCAGTCGCTCCCGGCCACGACGAGGGCGCCCGACTCCGCCACGCTCCGCGCCGGGTAGAGCCACCGCGACCGCTCCGGGCCGAGCCTCGGCTCCGTGAGGTCGGTGATGTAGGTGTCGGCGTAGAACCAGAGGGGTTGGAAGCTCGCGACCACGTCCAGCTCGGCGAAGCGCGGGACGTCGGCCGGGTCGAAGAGCTGGATGTGGGCCATGACGTGACGAGGCCCGGCGCCGCCGTCCCGCCGGCGCTGCGCCTCGAAGGCATCGAGCCCGACGCGGATCGCGCGGTCTCCGATCGCGTGCACGTGCACCGTGAACCCGGCGTCGTCGAGCGCCGCCACCAGCGCCTGCAGCGTGTCGGGATCGAAGTTGAGCGCGCCGCTCCACCCGGGACGATCCAGGTACGGCTCGAGGAGCGCCGCCGTGCCCCCTTCGATCACGCCGTCCAGGAAGATCTTGGCGGCCACGGGACGCGCGAGCCTGCCCAGGTGGCGCTCCCGGATCGCCACCAGGTCCCCGACCTGTCCCACGCCGCGGTCGGGATCGACGCGCAGCGCCACGATCGCGCGGGCCGTCAGCCACCCCTCGCGCTCCGCGGTGGCGTAGGCCCGCGCATAGGCCTCGCTCGCGCTCGCCTCGTGCAGCGTGGTGATGCCGAGCTCGGCCGCCATCGCCAGGCCGCGACGCAGGCCCGCCTCGATCTCCGCGTCCGTGTGGTCGGGCAGGTGGCGGGCGACGAGCGACATCGCGGCCTCCCGCAGCGTGCCGGCGGGCCGGCCCTCCGCGTCGCGCACGATGACCCCGTCCGGGGGCGGGTCGGGCGTCCGGACCGAGACGCCGGCGAGCGCGAGCGCCCGCGTGTTCACCCATGCCGAGTGGCCGTCCGCGGAGGTGAGGTACGCCGGACGGTCCGGGACGAGGCTGTCGAGGAGCTCGCGGGAAGGGGCGCCACCCGGGAAGATCGGGAGCTGGAAGCCCCCTCCGCGGACCCAGGGAGCCTCGGGATCGCGCAGCGCGCACTGCGAGACGAGGCGGACGACGTCCTGGCGGGTCTCGGCTCCGTTCAGGTCGCACTCGCCCAGCTCGATGCCTCCGGACACGGGGTGGACGTGGGTGTCATGGAACCCGGGAAGGACCATGCGGCCGTCGAGCTCGATGATCTCCGTGGCCGGCCCGGAGAACGCGCCGACCGCTTCGTCGTCGCCGACGGAGACGATCCTGCCGTCCCGAACGGCCAGCGCCTCGGCGCGCGGGTTGGAGGGGTCCATCGTGTGGACGGCGCCGCCTCGAAGGATGATGTCGGCGGGGGGCGGTCCGGAGCAGGCGCCCGGAAGTCCGGCGAGGAGCGCGCACGCCGCGCCGGCGAGAGGCGCGCGCAGGCGGTGGGGGCGTCGGTTCGGCATCGGCGTCTCGGCAGATCGTGGGCGGGGCCGGAAGATGCCCGCTCGGCGCCGCACGGCGCCACCGGCACCGCGCCGGCAGGGATGTGGCTGCCTCGGCACCGCGCGCAACGAGGGAGGCTCCCGGTGCGGGGCGAGGGAGGCTCCCGTTGCGCGCCGTGGTCACGGGGCCGTTGATTGCCGGGCTCGCGACGTGGACCTGAGAGGAGGCGACGTGTCATGGCGAGGCGACCGGGATTCGGGGCGAGGGGGTGGGCGGCGGTTCTCTTCCTTCTCGCGTTGGGAGGCGCCGGAGTCGGGCCCGCATCCGCGCAGAAGCCGGTGCTCACGCCCTCCGACTACGCGCGCTGGGAGCGTCTCGGCGGCTTCGGGCTCGACCCCACGGGGATGTGGCTGGTGGCAGCCGTCTCCCGGGTCGACGAGACGCGCGAGCTCCGCCTGCACGCGATCGACCGGGCGTCCGAGGTGCTCGTGCTCGAGCACGCCTCGGCGCCGGTCTTCTCCCCCGACGGGCGCTGGCTCGCCTACCGCAAGGGGATCTCGCCGGAGGAGAGGGAAGCGGCGGAGGAGCCCGTCGCGGACCGGCTCGGGCTCGTGGCGCTCGAGGGCGCGCGCGACAGCGTCCTCTTCGACGTGTCGTCCTTCGCCTTCCGTGACGACGGGGCGTGGCTGGCGGCGCGGGGCGTGGCCCCTTCCGATTCCGTGGGAGCCGACGTCGTCGTCCTCAATCCCGCGACGGGCGCGCGGACGCTGATCGGAAACGTCAACGAGTTCTCGTGGCAGGACGAGGGCGGTCTCCTCGCGGCTACCCTGCGCACCGCCTGGGGCTCGGGGAACGGGGTGGTGCTCTTCGATCCGGATGCGGGCACGCTGCGCACCCTCGACGCGCGCGACGCCGAGTATCGCGCGCTCACGTGGCGGGACGGCTCGGACCAGCTCGCGGTGCTCCGGTCGGTGGAGTCGGCGGGCGACGAAGAGGAGTCACACGACGTGCTCGTGTGGGGCGACGCGCGCTCCGGAGGGGACCCCGCCGTTCTGGAGGGCGCCGTGGGCGCCGGGGACGCTCGCGCCCATCGCATCACCGAGCACGCGGGGATCACCTTCGGGGACGAGGGGCGGACCGTGTTCGTCGGCGTGCGGCCCTGGGAGCGGCGGACGGAGGGAGACGGAGCCGAGGATGCCGATGCGGGCGAGGAGGAGGCCGACGCCGACGACGGCCCGGATCCGGCCGACGTGCAGGTCTGGCACTGGGACGACGACGAGATCATCCGTGCCCAGGAGTATCGGGCCGACGCGATCGCGCGCCGCACGCTGGCCGCCGCGTGGCGCATCGCCGAGGACCGACTCGTGATCCTGGCCGACGACCTCCAGGAGCCGGTCACGATCGTCGACGGCGGCCGCTGGGGCGTCGTCCCGGACCACGATCCATACCGGTTCGAGCGCCGCTTCGGGTCGGACCGCGCCGACTGGTACCGCGTGGACGTGCGCACGGGCGAGCGGGAGCGGATCGGGCAGGGGCTCGAGTTCGGCCTCGTCACGCACGAGGACCGGGGGTGGGCGCTGGCGTACCGGGACGACCGCTGGTGGAGCGTCGACCTGGAGTCGCTCGCCTGGCAGGAGCTCGCGGCGGGACGGAGCTTCACGCGCGCGCTCGCCGACTACGACTACCCGGGGCCGCGCCCGAGCTGGGGGGCCGGAGGATGGGTGGATCGCGAGGACGCCGCGCTCGTCTACGACAAGCACGACGTGTGGCGCGTGGATCTTCGGGACGGAGACGCCACGCGTGTGACGCGCGGGGCCGAGGAGGGGAGGCAGTATCGCCTCGTGGCCCTCGATCCGGAGGCGCCCCGCTCCGGAGGCCTGGTCGAGCGCGTCGAGGGGGCGGTCCTCTCCGTGCGGGACCTGCGCAGCAAGGAGTCCGGCTACGCCCGGGTGGCCGGGAACGGGGCCGTGGACGAGCTGGTCTTCGAGGATGCCCGGGTCGGAGGGCTCGTCAAGGCGCGCGACGCGGAGCGCTTCGCCTTCCGGCGGGAGCGCTGGGACGACCCGCCCGACGTCGTCGTGACGGGCTCCGACTTTCGCGACCCGCGGCCGATGGTCGAGACGAATCCCTTTCAGGACGACTACGCCTGGGGCCGCTCGGAGCTCCTGTCCTATACGACCGACGCCGGGCACGACCTGCAGGCCGTTCTCGTCTATCCGGCCGGCTTCGAGGAGGGCGGTCGCTACCCGCTCATCCTCTACCAGTACGAGCGGCTCTCCGACAACCTCCACGCGTACTCGGTGCCGAGCGAGCGGTCGTACTACAATCAGCAGGCCTGGTCGCAGGCGGGCTACTTCGTGCTCATGCCGGACATCGTGTACGAGCCCGGGCGTCCGGGACCCTCGGCGCTGGACGCCGTCGAGCACGCGCTCGACGCGGCGGTGGCGACCGGGCACGTCGATCCGGCGCGCATGGGATTGATCGGTCACTCCTGGGGGGGCTACCAGGCCTCGTATCTGCCCACGCGCACCGATCGGTTCGCCGCCTCGGTGGCCGGAGCCGCGATCACGAACTTCCTGTCGTTCATGGGGGCGGTGCACTGGAACGGGGGCCTTCCCGAGACCGGACACTGGGAGACGGGCCAGGCGCGGATGGCGGTGCCGTACTGGGAGGACCTGGAGGGGCACCTGGAGAGCTCGCCGGCCAGCTTCGTCGCCGATCTCGACACGCCCATGCTGCTCATGCACGGTGACCGGGACGGCGTCGTCGACTTCTATCAGGGGCTGGAGTTCTACAACTACGCGCGCCGCGCCGGAAAGGAGGTCGTGCTCCTCGTCTACCCGGGCGCCGACCACGGCCTCTCGGACGAGGCCCAGCAGGTCGACTACCATCGCCGCATCCTCGAGTGGTTCGGCCACTACCTGAAGGGTGACGAGGCGGCGGACTGGATCACCAAGGGCGAGAGCTGGGTCGAGCGGGAGCGGCGGCTCGGGGGATAGGCCGATCGCTTCGCGAGCCCGAGGCGGCCTCCGGGGCTCCGCGGCCGCCCGGGGGTGCCGGGGCGCTTGCCGACCGGTCGGCGGGCGCCCATCCTCAGGCTCCTTCCCGACCCCCGAACGAGGTGATCCCGTGACGCGCTCTCGCTCGCTCCCGACGGTCCTCGCCGCGCTCTGCGCGCTCGCGCCGACCGGGCTGCACGCGCAGGCCGATGCCCGGCTCCCCGACCTCAAGGACGAAGCTCTCGAAGCGGTCGAGGCCCGGTCCAAGCAGGTCCAGGAGATCGTCGACATGCTGTTCAGCTTCGGCGAGCTGGGCTTTCAGGAGTTCGAGACGCAGCGCTACCTCACCGGGATCCTGGGGGACGCCGGCTTCGACATCGAGCTGGGGGTCGCGGGGATGCCCAGCGCCTGGACCGCGCGCTGGTCGAACGGGACCGGCGAGCCGGTCATCGCGCTGGGGTCCGACGTCGACGGGATCCCGCAGTCCAATCAGAAGCCCGGCGTGGCGTACCGAGACCCGATCCTGTCGATGGCGCCGGGGCACGGCGAGGGCCACAACTCGGGCCAGGCGGTCAACATCGTCGCGGCGCTCGCGGTCAAGGAGCTCATGGAGCGCGAGAACATCGACGGGACCCTCCTGATCTGGCCGGGCATCGCCGAGGAGCAGCTCGGCTCCAAGGCCTTCTTCGTGCGCGACGGGGTGTTCGACGGCGTGGACGTCAACCTCTTCACCCACGTGAGCAACAACTTCGGGGTGAGCTGGGGCCAGAGCGGTGGGAACGCCCTCGTGTCGGCGCAGTTCCGCTTCACCGGCGAGACCGCGCACTCGGCGGGCTCGCCGTGGCGCGGCCGCTCGGCGCTCGACGCGGTCATGCTGATGGCGCAGGCGTGGGAGTTCAAGCGCGAGCACCTGCGTCCCCCCGAGCGCTCGCACTACGTGATCGTGGACGGGGGCGACCAGCCGAACGTGGTCCCCCAGACGTCGACGATCTGGTTCTTCTTCCGCGAGATCAACTACGAGCGGGTCATGGAGTCCTATGACGCGGCGAAGCTGATGGCGCAGGGCGCGGCGCTCATGACGGGAACGCAGGTGGACACGATCATGACGATCGGGTCGGCGTGGAGCCGCCACTTCAACAAGCCGGTCGCCGAGGCGACCTACGCGAACATCGAGCGGGTCGGTCTTCCCGACTGGACGGAGGACGACGTCGCGCTGGCCAACGGCCTGCAGCGCGAGATGGGCCAGGGCGAGCGTGGGCTCCCGACGGAGATCGGCAACCTCGGCGGCCCGGTGGACCTGTCGCGCTCGCTGGGCGGCGGCTCGGACGACATCGGGGACGTCTCGTGGAACATGCCCACGGTCACGCTCCGCTATCCTGCCAACATGCCGGGAGGCCCGGGCCACAACTGGGCGAACGGCATCGCCATGGCCACGCCGATCGCGCACAAGGGCTCCCTCGCGGGCGCGAAAGTCCAGGCGCTCACGCTGCTGGACCTCTTCCTCGACGGCGAGACCGTCGACGCCGCGTGGGCCTACTTCGACGACGAGCAGACGGCCGAGACCACCTACACCCCCTTCATCACCGAGCACGACCAGCCCGCGATCTGGCTCAACGCCGACATCATGGGCACGTGGCGCGAGCGCATGCGCCCGTACTACTACGATCCCTCACGCTACGACACGTACCTCGAGCAGCTCGGCATCGAGTACCCGACGACCCGCGCCCGGCCGGTGAGCGAGGACGGGGACCGCCCGGAAGGCCGCCGCTAGTCCGGCCGCACGGATGGCGACGCCCGGCCTGTGCGTCCCGGACCTCGGGGCGCGAGTCCGCGAGGCCGAGATCATGGACGAGCCGGGCCTGGAGCGCGACCGCCACCTGGAGGCGCTCCGGGCGCTCGCGCGCGTGAATCATGCCTCCCTGGCGGCGGACCGGGTATGGCGCGAGGTCGCACGAATCCACGCCCGGAAGCGCCGCACGGTCCGCGTCCTCGACGTCGCGTGCGGGGGCGGTGACGTCCTGGCCGGCCTGGTGCGGCGGGCGCGTCGCGCCCGCGTGCCCGTCGAGGTGAGCGGTTGCGACACGAGCCGGGTGGCGCTCGAGACCGCTCGCGCTCGGGTCGCCGATCTCGCCGCCGCCTGCTGGTTGGAGCTCGACGCCGTGCGTGGGCGTCTCCCGGGCGGGCACGACCTGGTGTGCTCGTCGCTCTTTCTCCACCACCTCTCGGAGGCGGAGGCCGAAGGGCTCCTGCTCGCCATGTCGACCGCGGCCGAAGCGTCGATTCTGGTCCAGGACCTGCGGCGCACGCGCCTGGGCTACCTCCTGGCGTGGGCGGGACTGCACGTCCTGACACGCTCGGACGTGGCCCGCAGGGACGGCCTGACCTCGGTGCGCGCCGCCTTCACCCTCGCCGAGGCGAAAGCCCTGAGCGCACGCGCGGGCTTGAGCGGCGCCCGCATCGAGGCGTGCTGGCCCCAGCGCTTCACGATCCGCTGGAGCCGCTCGTGACGGCTCGCGCGTGGGACGTCGTGGTGGCGGGAGGCGGCCCGGCCGGTTCGACGGCCGCGCGGGCGCTGGCGCTTCGGGGTGCTTCCGTCCTCCTGCTCGATCGCGGCGAGCTTCCCCGCTGGAAGGTCTGCGGGGCGTGCCTGAGCCCCGGCGCGCAGGACGCGCTCGCGGCAGCGGGGCTGGGCGGCCTGCCGTGCGCGCTCGGCGCCGTGCCCCTCGACCGGCTCACGCTGGCCGCGGCCGGGCGGAGCGCGTCGCTTCCGCTCGCCGGGACGGTCGCGCTGTCCCGTGCGGCCCTGGACCGCGCGCTGGCGGACGCCGCCGCGTCGGCGGGCGCCTGCGTGCGGGTGGGAGCGACGGCCTCGCTGGGGACGGCGACGGGCTCGCAGCGAGTGGTCGTCGTGCGCTGGAGGGGCCGGGCCGAGCGCCACACGGCGCGCGTCGTGGTGGACGCGACCGGCCTGGGCGGCGGACTGGGGGGCGCTACCGGCGTGGCGGAGAGGCAGCCCTACCGCGTCGCCCCGGGCTCACGGATCGGCCTCGGCGCCGTCTTCGACGCGGGCCAGGTCGCGCTGCCCAGGGGTGAGCTGCGCATGGTGGCCGGGGCGCACGGGTACGTCGGCATGGTGAGGGTCGAGGACGGGCGCGTGAACGTGGCCGCGGCCGTCGAGCCGGACGCGGTGCGCCGGCGCGGGCCGGGCGAGGCCGTCGCCGAGATACTGGCCGAGTCGGGTCTCGAGGCCCTTCCAGCGTCCCCCGTGCTCGGCTGGCGCGGGACGCCGACGCTCACGAGGCGACCGACGGAGCTCGGTGGAGCGCGGCTCCTCCGGCTCGGGGACGCCGCCGGCTACGTGGAGCCGTTCACCGGGGAGGGCATCTGCTGGGCGCTCGACTCCGCCCTCGTGGCGGCGGAGCTGGCGGCGCGAGGCGCCCGGGACTGGCGCCCGGAGATCCTCGAGGCGTGGCGGGTCTACCATGCGGGCTCGCTGGAGAGGGCCCGCGTGCTCTGCCGTCTGCTCGCGTGGGGCCTTCGCCGTCCGCGGCTCGTGAGCAACGCGGTTCGCGTGCTCGGCCGCGCTCCCGCCGTCGCGCGGCCGCTGGTGAGCTGGGCGGCGGGCCGGCCCCGTCCGACGTCGCAGGCGCGCGGG
Organism: Longimicrobiales bacterium; assembly: GCA_041570315.1. GTDB lineage: Bacteria > Gemmatimonadota > Gemmatimonadetes > Longimicrobiales > Gaopeijiaceae > JBFFWJ01. The sequence goes on from JBFFWJ010000041.1 coordinate 9,847, forward strand.
GCATGAGCCTGTCGGTCCTCGGTATCGGGACCGCGCTCCCGAAGCATCTCTTCTCGCAGGACGAGCTGGCCCGGCTCCACGGGCATTTCTGCCGCATCGACGAGAGCCGCCATCGTGCCTTGCGCGCGCTTTACCGGCGTTCGGGGGTGCGGTCGCGGGGCAGCGTGGTGCTCGAGCGGGCGGACGGGCCCCTGGACGAGCGGCAGTCCTTCTTCCGGCCGGCCTCGGACGAGCACGATCGGGGCCCAGCCACCGCCGACCGCATGGCCCTGTACGAGGAGGCGGCTCCGCCGCTCGCCGTCGCCGCCGCCCGCAGCGCGCTGGAGCGCGCCGGGGTGGCGGCCCGCAGCGTCTCGCATCTGATCACCGTCTCGTGCACGGGCTTCGCGGCTCCTGGCGTGGACAAGGCGATCATCGAGGGCCTCGGCCTGTCGAGGGGCACGCAGCGGACGAACGTGGGCTTCATGGGGTGCCACGGTGCGGTCAACGGAATCCGCGTCGCCGAGTCCTTCGTGCGGGCGGACCCCGGGCACGTGCCGCTCGTGTGCGCCGTCGAGCTGTGCTCGCTGCACTTCGCATACGGGTGGGATCCGGACATGCTGGTCGCGAACTCGCTCTTTTCGGACGGAGCGGGCGCGGTCGTCGGAGCCCGCGGCAACGGGCACAGCGACGCGTGGAGGATCGCGGCGAGCGGGACCCTGCTCATGCCCGACTCCGAGGAGGCGATGTCGTGGCGCATCGGTGACCACGGCTTTCGCATGACGCTGTCCGCGCGGGTGCCGGAGCTGATCGAGACCCACGTGGCTCCCTGGCTCGTCGGTTGGCTCGACGCGCGTGGGCTGCGCGTCGAGGACGTGGGCTCCTGGGCCGTCCATCCCGGCGGTCCCCGGATCGTGAGCTCTGTCGCCCGTGCGCTGCGTCTCTCGAAGGAGCAGACGGAGGTGTCGCGGGAGGTTCTCGCCGAGTGCGGCAACATGTCTTCGGCGACGGTGCTCTTCATCCTCGAGCGCCTGCGGAGCCGCGGAGCGCCGCGGCCCTGCGTGGCGCTCGCCTTCGGGCCGGGCCTGGTGGCCGAAGCGCTGCTGATCCGCTGAGCGGAGCCAGGATTCCAATCCGTCGAGATCCTCCGACGTCATGCGGAGCGCCGCCGACGCGCTCGGTCCGGTCGGCCCCCACCGACGCCCCCACCGATCCCCGCGCACGACGTCCCGCGCCAGAAGGACCGGGCCCGCTTGCCCTCCGGAGGCCGGGCCGGCATCGTGAGCGCCTCGAAACCCACCCGGAGGAGAGCACGAGATGGGCTCGAAGAAGGACGACGCGGGGACGCGTGCGGGCGCCCCCGGCATGGAGCGCCGCGACTTCCTGAGGGCGGCGGCCGCGGCCGCGGCGACCGGCGCGCTCACTCCCTCCGCGCTGGGCGCGGCGCCGCCCGACGCGGGGCGCGCCCTCCTCAGGCAGCAGGAGGCCCCGCTGGCTCCGCTCGGAAACGGAGAAGCGCCCGCGCTCCAGTTCCAGGCGTATCCCGGTGGGACCGGCGCGCTCATGGAGAAGCTGTGGCGCGAGCACGAGGGAAACCCCTTCAAGCGCACGCCCATCGGGGTCGAGCCGTGGAGTGGTCCCGTCCCGGGCGACGAGACCGACATCGCCTTCCTTCCCGTCGATCGCCTCGCGGCGCTCGTTCGGGCGCGCCACGTGTCGTCGGTCGAGCTCACCGAGATCTACCTCGAGCGCATGAGGCGGTACGACCCCGTCCTGCTGTGCGCCGTGACGATCCTCGAGGGCCGCGCGCGCGAGGAGGCGCAGCAGGCCGACGCCGACCTCCGCAACGGCACCTATCGGGGGCCGCTCCATGGGATCCCCTACGGCGTCAAGGACCTCTTCTCCGTGTCGGGGGCTCCGACCACGTGGGGCTCGGCGGACTTCCGGACACAGGTCATCGACGAGGATGCGGACGTCGTCCTGCGGCTGCGCGAGGCGGGGGCCGTTCTCATCGCGAAGCTGGCCACGGGCGAGTTCGCCCGAGGCGACCGCTGGTATCGCGGGCGGACCCGCAATCCCTGGAATGTCGAGGAAGGCTCGAGCGGCTCCTCCGCCGGGCCCGGCTCGGCCACGGCCGCAGCGACCGTGGCCTTCTCGATCGGCACCGAGACGCAGGGCTCGATCGTCTCGCCCTCGCGGCGCAACGGGCTCAGCGCGCTGCGCCCCACGTTCGGCCGCGTGAGCCGCGCCGGCGGGATGGTCCTCTCCTGGAGCATGGACAAGACCGGGCCCATGTGCCGCTCCGCGAAGGACTGCGCGCTCGTCTTCAACGCGATCCACGGGGCGAGCGAGAACGACCCCGCTTCCCTCACCGCTCCCTTCGCCTTCGACCCGGATCTCGACCTCGGCACGGTCCGCATCGGCTACACCGAGGACGCCCCGGAGTCGTTCCTCGAGCAGCTGTCGGAGCTCGGGGCGGAGCTCAGCCGGATGAGCCCGATTCCGGAGGGAAGCTCGAACGCGCTCGGGGTGGAGTCCTCGGCGGCCTTCGACTTCTACGTCGCACCCGACGGGGCGGAGCCCGAGCCGCTTCCCGAGGACCTGTCCCCGGAGGAGCGCCGTGATCGCGGACGCTTCCGCGGGAGCCGGGACGTGCGGGCGCTCGACTACGTGCAGGCGCAGCGCCGCCGCCTGATCCTCATGCGCGAGATGGCCGAGGCGATGGAGGGATTCGACATGTTCGTGAGCGGAAGCGGACAGGTCGGCCTCACCAACCAGACCGGTCACCCGGCCGCGGTGGTCCCCTACGACTTCGGCGTCCGCAATCCGGACGAAGAGAGCCCGACCACGATGCCGCTCACGACGACGCTGGTCGGCGACCTCTTCGCGGACGACAAGATCCTCGGCGTCGCCCACGCGTTCCAGAAGCACACGTATTGGCACCGGCGGAGTCCGCCCCTCGAGTGAGGCCCGCGAGGGTTCCGGCCAACATGGAAGAGGGCGCCCGGGCCGTCACGGCCCGGGC
>JBFFWJ010000042.1:0-12823 GCA_041570315.1 Longimicrobiales bacterium
CCCCGCGACGGGAGCGCGCGCGGCCGAGGCGGGGCTGACCGACGTCGGCACCGTCGACGCGCTGGCCGGCGCGTGTGACGTGATCGTCTCGGTGTGCCCCCCGGGCGCGGCGCTCGAGGTCGCCGAGGAGGCGGTCGGCGCCCGATTCCGGGGCATCTACGTGGACGCCAACGCCGTCGCGCCTGCGACGGCGCGGCGCATCGCGGAGACCGTGGAGGCGGCGGGCGCCCGCTTCGTCGACGGAGGGATCATCGGTCCGCCGGCCGTGCGGACGGGCACGACGCGCCTCTATCTCTCGGGGGCCGACGCCGAGCTGGTCGCGGGCCTCTTCGCCGGATCGCCCCTGGAGGCCATCGCGCTCGAGGGGCCCGCCGGCGAGGCATCGGCGCTCAAGATGTGCTACGCCGCCTGGACCAAGGGCTCGGCCGCGCTCCTCGTCGCGATCCGGGCGCTCGCCGTCGCGGAGGACGTGGAGGCTCCGCTGCTCCGGGAGTGGGCGCGCTCGCAGGCGGGGCTGGAGGAGCGCAGCGAGAGGGCGGTGAGGAGCAACGCGCCGAAGGCGTGGCGGTTTGCGGCGGAGATGCGGGAGATCGCGCACGCGTTCGCCGCCGCGGGGCTTCCCGAGGGCTTTCACCGGGCGGCCGCGGATGTCTACGAAGGCCTGGCGGCGTTCAAGGACCGGTCTCCGCCGCCGGAGCTCGCCGACGCGGTCGACGCCCTGCTCGAGGCCGGGCGAGGCCGCGACGTGTCAAACGGATAGTGACAGCCGCTCGGTGCGGTGACATCTAGGAAGAGAGGATGATGGGCGGGACGCGTCGACGCGCCCGCTCGGCTCGTAACGGGAGTGCTCGCGTGGGCGTGAAGATCGAGAGGCGTGAGGAGTCGGCGGATCGCACGTCCTGGGCGGTCCGCGACGGCGTCCTCGTGGTAAGGGCGCCCGTCCGCGGCCGAACCTCCATCGTCACCGAGGTGGCGGCGATCGTCGAGGGCCTGGTGCGTGGCGGAGACTTCCGGTCGCCCCTGCAGGCGGTCGTCGACGTCCGTCACTCGGCTTTCTCCCCGACCGGCTCCGAGATCCGGCGGGGGGTGATCCGGCTGCGACGACTCGGCCGGCGAGGCCGGATCGCGCTCCTCGTCTCCAGCGACTTCCAGTTCGGGCTCGGGCGCATGATCGGGCTCCTCTCCGAGGACAGCGGCTTCGAGGTGCGCCCCTTTCGGGACGCGGTCGAAGCGGCCTCGTGGGTCGGGGAGCCGAACGGGGCCCGCTGAGCGACTGCGAACAAAGCGCTTCCGAGCAAGCGCGCATCACGGGAGGCGAGAGCAGCAGCTCGGTGCGGCCGTGGATGTCGGCTTTCGGGGAGCGCTGGCGCAGGCGGCTTTCGGGTGAGGGAGGCCGGGGGTGGAGCCGAGAGCGCGCAGACCGACCCACGCTGCGCCTGGGTGTCCCGCGCGAAAGGCGGGCGGGCACGGTAGCGAACGAGCCGCTCGATGCCGGCACGATCCTCGGCCTCGATGCGCACCGACGCGTCGACGCCGAACCCGCCCGAGCCCTGCCCGACCCGCTTTCGGCGGGTGCCCGGCATGCCGGCGGCGTCGATCTCCTCGGTTGCGGTGGCCAGGGCACTCCGTTACGCTCGCCGGGGCTCAGAGCCTAGGCAGTCGTTGCCAGGCGAGCCCGACTGCGCCCCCCCAACGCTAGAGGTCTCGATGTCCTCGCAGGCAAGCCGTCCATGGTCGCGGGCTGCGGCACCCGCCCTCCTGCTGGCGCTACTCGCTCTCCCCCTCGAATCGTCGGCCCAGAGCCCGTGGCGCTTCTACGGCCACGACCTCCACAACACGCACCATGCCAACACCGAAGCGAAGATCTCTCCCGAGACGGTGGGTGATCTGCAGGTCAAGTGGGCGTATACGACCACCGAAGACTTCCTGCCGGACCTCTTCGGTCTGCTGAACGGCGACATCACCGCTCCGCCGGCCGTCGTCGACGGCACGCTCTACTTCCCGGATTGGGCCGGGAACCTCCACGCGGTCGACGCGGCAACCGGCCAGACGATCTGGAAGAGGTACTTGCCCTTCGACTACTCGCAGCCGGGCAAGTTCATGTTCTTCTCCCGCAACACGCCAGCGGTTCAGGGCGACCGGCTGATCATCGGGAGCAAGCGGCACATCCTGCTCGACAACTGCCCGCAGAACGCACCCGTCTGCATTCCCAGCGACGGGGCGGTGGTCGCCGGCATCGACCGGCAGGACGGTTCGCTCCTGTGGAGCACCGTCGTGGATCCGCATCCGGCCGCCCAGATCACCGGATCTCCCGTGATCCACGGCAACACCGCGATCGTGCCGGTCTCGAGCTGGGAGGAAGAGCTCGCCGTGGCGTCCTCCGAGCAGCAGTACGGGGGCGATCCGACCGTGCGCTATCCGTGCTGCTCTTTTCGGGGCAGCGTGGTCGCGCTCGACATCGGGACCGGCGAGATCCTCTGGCAGACCTACATGTCTCCCGGCAACGATGTGCCGGACGGGATCCTCGAGCCCGGCGAGCAGGGGTTCTTCGGCGTCTCGATCTACAGCGGCAGCCCCTCGATCGACCTCTCCCGCGGTCGCGTGTACGTCGCCACGGCGAACAACTACACCGCCCCGGCCAAGGCGGTGCAGTGCGAGCGGGTCCGCCGCGGTCTGGCCGACACGCCGCCCGACCTGCCCGAGGGTGTCACCTGCGACAACCTGAACGACGTCGCCGGCAACTACGTCGATGCCATCGTCGCGCTGGACCTCATGTCGGGTGAGGTCGAGTGGGCGTTCAGGGCGCGGGAGTACGACCCGTGGGTGCACGCGTGCGCGTACCCGGACTTCTACATCGCCGGCTTCCCGCCCATCCTCGGCGGGACCTCGCAGGCCCCCCTCGACGAGAGGCTCCTCAACTGCAACACGCTCGCCGGTCCGGACTTCGGCTTCGGTCAGGCCCCGATGGTCCTCGACAACGTTCGCATGCCGGGTGGCGCAGCGCCCAGGGATCTCGTGGGAGCGGGCGAGAAGAGCGGCATCTTCTGGATGTTGGACCCCGACTCGGGCGAGCTCGTGTGGTCGACCAGGGTCAGCCCCGGAGGCATCCTCGGCGGCATGCAGTGGGGCTCGGCGACCGACGGCTCGGTCATCTACACGGCGAGCACCAACATGAACAACGCGAGCCGTGACCGGAGCCAACCCTTCTATGCGAGCCCGTTCGTGCCGCCGTACGGCGACTTCCTGGGGTACCCCGGCTACCCCGGGGTCGGCAACTTCCTGGATCCGTGCATTCCGTACGCCGGAGCTTGTCAGTACTCGGGCGTGCGCGAGGCGTGGGCGCTCGTGAATCCTCCGGAGGACGTCGTGCCGGACGGCATCAGCACCTGGGTCGAGGGTGACGCGATTCTGACGAGCACGGGTTTTTGGAGCGCGCTCGACGCGGCCACCGGCGAGATCCTGTGGCAGAGGCCGCTGCCGACGGATGGCCGCGCGTCCATCGACGAGTTCGTCGAGACCGACCCCGCGCCCGGCACGATCCACACATCCGTGACGCTCGCGAACGGCGTGCTGTTCAGCGGCGGTGCGTTCGACGGGCAGGGACTCATGCTCGCCATGGACGCGACCGACGGCAGCATTCTCTGGTCCTTCAACGCTCAATTCGATGGCGAGAACGGGGGCGGAATCGAGGCGTCGCCAGCCGTCGTGGACGGCGTCGTGTACTGGGGAACCGGCGCGAGCCGGGGCGGGCTCTACTCCGGCGACTTCCTCGGGCCGATCATCGGACTCCCCGGACTCCTGAGCGGCAACGAGTTCCGCGGCAACCAGATGTACGCCTTCGAGCTCCCCGGAGGGAACTGAGGCGCGACGCTACCGGGCTCGGCGGCTCCCGTTCAGCCGCCCGACTCCGGCAGAAGCGCGGCTGGGAAGTCCACGGGCGTGCTCTCGAGCTCGGTTCGTGGGGGAGGTCGAGGCGCAGGAGGATGGCCGGGTCGACGGGCGGATCGGTGAGAGACGCGAGGATCCTCGTCCCGGCTCCGCGACGCACAGCTTCGCGTGGGTGCCCGCGGACGAGACGCGGAATCCCGGCCCGGTCCTCGGTCTCGATGCGTACCGACCCCTCAGCCGCGACAGCGGCTGCGCACTTGTGACCGGACGGGCCGCGCCGCAGGATTGCCAGCGACCCGATGTGCTTCGTCGGAAGGCTCGCGCCCCGTCGAGCCGACGACGCCCCGAACGGGAGAAACCGCCGTGAAGAGACGCGACTTCGTCAGCCTGACGGGAATGGGCGCGGTCGGTGCCAGTCTGCCGCGCTCACCATGGCCCGAGGGAGGTTCCCACGCTGGCCTGCTGAACGCCGCGGAGGAAGACCCGCGATTCGAGGAGATCGCCGAGCTCATCGAGGCCAAGATGGCCGAGCATCGGGTCACCGGGGTGGCCTTCGGGCTCATCAAGGACGGGGTCGCGTCGATGCGCGGCTTCGGCCTCACCAACGTGGACAACCCGCAGCCGGTGACCCCCGACACGGTGTTCCCGATCGCGTCGATCACGAAGACGGTCGTCGCCGTCGCCGTGCTCCGGCTGGTCGAGCAGGGCCGGGTCGCCCTGGATGCTCCGGTGCGGGAATACCTGCCCGACTTCCGCGTGTCGGACGAGGCGGCCAGCCGGGCGGTGACCGTCCGGCACCTGTTGACGCACACGCCCGGATGGGAGGGCCAGCTCGAGGCGGCCGATCGGGGCGACGAGACGCACGCGAACTTCGTGACGTCGATCCGGGATCTCCCTCAGCTTGCCCGGCCGGGCGAGGTGTGGAGCTACAACAACGCCGGCTTCGGGGTCGCCGGGAGGGTCCTGGAGGTCCTGACGGGCCGCGTGATCCACGACGCACTGCGGGATCTGGTGTTCGATCCCCTCGGTCTGACGCTCGCGTTCACGCGAGCGACGACCGCGATGACGTATCGGTTCGCCGCCCCGCACAACGAGCGGGAAGGCCGCACGGTGGTGCTGCGTCCGTTCACGCCTCCGATGTCCGCGTCCGGCAGCGCCGCCATGAGCCTCTCCTCGCTCATGGCGTACGCGCGCTTCCATCTCGGGGACGGGCTTGGCTCCTCGGGCGAGCCGGTCCTGACGCCCGCCTCGCTGGCTCTGATGCGCACGTCGCAGGGCACGAAGCGGCCCACCACGGACGAGATGGGGGTCGGCTGGCACCTCCGCCGCCTGAACGGGGTCCTCACGGCCGTGCACTGCGGCACCCTCATCGGACACTGCCTCCATCTCCAGCTCGTGCCGGAGCGGGACCTCACCTTCGCCTTCCTCACGAATCACATGCAGGGGTGGAGGCTCATCTCGGACGTCGAGCGGGCCATCCTCGAGCTGTACGAGGGGCTTGCGCTCGCGCCGAACCAGAGGACGGGGGGCGATCGGGGCGGGTTCGAGGACATGACGGCGCATGCGACGCCCCTGTCGCCGCAGCCTGCGCATGGGCAGTACCTGGGCAGGTACGAGCGTCCGCCGCTGGAGGACCTCGTCACGGTGACGACGGAGCGGGGGCGATTGATGGCCAACGGGTCCATCTTCGGATTCCCGTTCTCGTTGCGGCTCGTCTTCTGGGCTCCCGACATGGCCTACGCCGAACCCGATCGGCCATTGGGGGACGACGTGATCTATCCGTACCGAGGCGTCCCGGTCGAGTTCATCCGAGACGGGAGCGGGGAGGTCCGCTGGTGCCGGCTGAGCGGCCGGATCGGCCGGAAGGGGTAGCGGGACAGTCGGTCGACCGGCTGGACCGAGGCGGAGCAACCCTTATCGCGAAGTAGCGCCAGCCGGGATCGAACCGGTGGCGTCCTGCCGGCAAAGCGCCCGCGCATCCGGCTACGGCCGTGCCACCCCGCCTCGGTAGGCCGGCTCCGTCGGCCTCTGCTCGCCCGCCGGCCGCTCTCGCGGATTCGCGATGCCGGAATCTGCCGCGTCCAGACAGCGGGGGTGACGCCGCGCACGGCCGGAATGGAAGCGGGAGGACGGTGAGGCCGCGCTATACGGATACGCCCTACCCCACGGGCATGCCGGACGTAGCGCTCGGGGAAGCCTTCCTCGCCTCGCGGAGGTGCTCGTCCACACGCACGAGCCGCGCGAACCACGATTGCACGTCGGCGAACGTCATCTCTTTGTCAGCGCCGCGCTCACGGCGCTCATCCCCGGGCACCGTCGCGTTGAGCGCCTCCTCACCGATGTGCTGACCGAGGCTTCGGTAGGCTTCGAACTGGCCCTCGGTGAAGAACTGATCCGCGGTGGACTCGTGCGGGAACCCGGGGCTGTTGTGCCGATACTCGCGGATCACCTCGTCCTCTCCTCGATCGCCCGTCACGGAGGACTTCAGGTAGAGCAGATAGCCGAGCTCGTCCTCGCCGGGATACTTGATCCGGCCGATGGCCCAATGTTGCTCGCTGAGTCCCTTCCTCGGGCCCTCTTGGGCGAGGCGGAGGCCGTCGAGGTCGATCTCGATCTCGATTCCGAGGTCGATTCGAGCCAAGCGCATCAGCGTCGCCAAGCCCTTGAACGCATGCCGCCGATCCTCCTCCCCGTCACCCACGATGATGTACCGGCAGCGTCGACGCAGCAGCTCGATCACGGCCAGGTTCTCCAGATGTCCTCCGTCCGAGACGTTCACCCACCGCCCGGTCTCATGGAGCCGTCCGAGCATCTCCTGGATGAACGCCCGCGGCTTCACCCTCCACCGCAGGCGCTCGCTGACGGAGACCCGATTCAGGTACCTCGAATCCCCTCGTGTGTTGAGGAGTCGCTGCCCGCTCTTCACTCGGTCACCGTCCCGGACGACGAGCCGGGCGTCTTCGGCGTATTCGTAGCGGCGGAGAGCGCTCGATGCGGTCCGCCGCCGAAGAATGCTCGCACGAAGGCGGCTCCACCAGGAGACGGTCGGACGGACGTACACCACGGTGGGCCGTCCCTCCCCGGCCTCCACCTTCACCGTCCCGGCTACGTCGGTCGCAGTCGGGGTCCTATGCCGCATGAGGGCGCTGAGGCTGGAGCCCAGAAACCCGCCACCCGAAACCGTCGACATGTAGTCGAAGTGATCGAACACACCGCGGGCGTGGAGCGCCTGGAGCATGCCCAGGTTGAGCGTCGCCGACCGGATGCCACCCCCCGAGAGCGCGATGCCGAACAGATTGTGGGCCACGCGTCGCTTCGGCCACGGGTTGTCCCTCGACGGATGGAGCGACCGCTCCGAGCCCTCGGAAGGTTGCCCCGTGCGTCGCCTGACCTCGTCGAGCGCCGCCCAGCGTCTCCTGATCTCGTCGAGCTCGTCCTCGAACAGCTCCTCGAACCGCAGCCCCGGAAGCCGAACCGCCGTGCGCTTCACGCGGCGCGCCTTCGGCTCCAGGGCCTCGTGGAGCAGACCCGGATTCGGGAGCCAGAAGCCGAGCCGAAGGTTCAGGAGGGCCATGATGACGGTCAGGGCAGGACTCGTTTCCTTGCCCATGTTGGGCGCCGCGGCCGCCGCGGAGATGGCCATGGCCGTCGAGAGCCCCATCTCCGGAAACACGCGCTCCATGGCCTCGCTTCGGCAATAGCCCGTCCGCTCCCCTCCGATGAACTTCTTGCTGAAGATGAAGAAGTCGCTCTTGCGATCGCGGATGGAGACGTCCTCGCTGCCCTGGAGGTTGAGAGCCGCGTTGATCAGATGATACGGCGCCGTCGACCCCGCTTCGTGTCGGCAGATCTCGGCGAGATCGAGATCCTGCTCGACGCCGATGTCGCCTTTCGTGTCCTCTCCGATGAGAAAGGCGGAGGCGAGTCGGTCGCGGTAGAAGCCGTGAATCGAGGACAGGTTGACGTCGATCGTGAGACGGGCGAACAGCCACAGGGAAAACGCCACCACGATGACGAGGGTGGCGTGCACGTAGCCTTGATTGTTACCCCAAGCGGCTCCACCCCCGACCAGGAGAACGATCAGACCGAGGCCGAACAGGTGCCCGAGCTGCTTTGCGGAGTCCCGGAAGGAGCTCGCGTCGCTGACCGGCCGTTGCCGCTTCCACCCTCGAACTCGGTCGAAAGACCGGCTCAGGAACTTTAACCCATACATCCAGATCAGGGGGGAGGCCAGCAAGTAGACGAGGAACGCGCCCAAGGTCCCCAACGCGACGTATGCAGCCTCTCCATTCTTGACGAACTCGGGCACGCTGATGCAGCTGGCGGTCTCGCCGCAAACAGACGCGTCCAGAGCGACCTGCTTGGAGGTGTCCAACGGCTGCCAGGCCTCGTCCAAGGAGATGAAATAGGACGCGTACAACACGGCGAGAGTCGGCAGGAAGAGCCCCAGGAGCCCGATCACGCCCGCCACGACCTTACGCGCCGAGCCCTTGAGCATCGACAGGAGCGGAAACGCTCCGAGGAGCGAGAGAACGGCCACGAGGATCAACCTGGCTACGAGCGACTCACCCTCCTCCCCACCCTGATTCACGATTCGGTCCCTCAGGAGCCTCAGCGACTCGAGGGCCGCGATCGAGCCGATGACGATTGCGCCATAACCCATCCACCGCTCGTTGCGGTCCCGGGTCTCGATCGAGCTCTCACTGCCGCTCTCCAGGCTCTTGCCGTGGTTCCGGATCCTCCGGAGGTGCGCAAGGACCGGCCCCAGCAGGGTCCCCACCACTGCCAACGCGATGGTGCCGAGCGTGAGCACGAAGTACTGGATCGGGCGCCTGGTGTTTGGATCGGGGCTCCAGCGCATCGGCTCGGGGAGCCATTCGCGCACCCCGCTTTCCGGGAGCCCGAATGTGACCAGGAGCCATTCGTACGCCGCGATCGCGAGGGCGATCAGTAGCAAATGCGGCAGAAGCACGACGAGATTGACAATGACCCCGCGGACCAGAGCCGACACCGCTCTCGCGTAGTCGGTGATCCCCCCCACGCCGAGATAGTTGGACCGGTTCCGGATCCAGGTGAGATAGGGTGATTCCCTGGAGTCGGGTGTGAGCGGGAACGGGAACTCGCCGCGGGCGACGGTCCAGAGAGCCGTCGCGAAGTCGTGGGCGCTCGTGAATCGCTGGTCGGGGTCCTCTCGCAGCGCCCTCTGGATCGCGGCGCCCACGTTCGCCGGGATCGACGTCACCTCCGCCGAGCCCGAAGGCGGGCTCTGAGGAGGGGCGGCTGCGTCCGGTTCGCCCCCCCCATTCGGGGGTTGGCCACGCAGCATCTCATGCAAGACCACGGCGAGTGCGTAGATGTCGCTCGGCGGGCCTCCTTTCGCGGCGCTGCCGGCCTGTTCGGGGGCCTTGTACTCAGGATGGCGCACGGGTGGGCCCGCGTCGGCGATGCGACTCCGCGCCGCGAACGCGAATGCGGTTCCGAAGTCCACCATGACCGGTAGGCCCTCCGGCATGAACACGTTCTCGGGCCTGAGGTCCCGATGGCTCTGATCCTGTTCGTGGGCGTTCTGTAGCGCCCGCGCCACGGCGCCCGCGATGGTCCGTGCCTTGGCCACTCCCAAGGGCGGCCCCTCGTTCAACCGGTCGCGCAGAGTCCCACCGAGGACATACGGCATCACGTACAGGAGAAGCGTCTCCTTCGTACCGCCTTCGAGGGCGGTGAGCTCGAGCTTCTCCCAATGGAGGACCGGAACGATGCTCGGGTGGCGGAGCCGCCGGATGGTCTCGCACACGTTCTCGAACCGCTCGGCCCCGAGGGCCTCCGCGAGGTCCGGGCTCAGGACTCTCAGCGCGACGTGGTCCCCCGCCTTGCGGTCGTACGCCAGGTAGACGGTCCCCAGGCTTCCGGCGCCCAGCTCGCGCTTGATGGTGTAGCGTTCGTCCAGGGCAGCATCGAGACGGTCGATCAGGTCGGACATGATGGCCCTCCGCCCGGGATGGCGCCCCGCCCGAGGCCGTTACCTCAGGCGGGGTACTCCTTATGTCAGTAGCGCCAGCCAGGATCGAACCGGTGGCGTCCTGCCGGCAAAGCGCCCGCACGGCGGGCTACGGCCGTGCCACCCCAGCCTCAGTAGGCCGGCTCCGTCGGCCTCTGCTCGCCCGCCTGCACGTGCAGCGAGAGCCAGTTCTCGCGGGGCGGGAGCGCGCACACCGAGTACGCGGTGAACACGCACGGCGCGTTGTACGCACGATTGAAGTCGATCGTGGTCCATCCCTCTTCGTCGGGGAAGTCGGCCCGGAGGTACCGTCCGCCCTGATACGTGTTCACGGTGGCCGTGGAGTCCCACATCAGGATGAAGTAGGACGAGCTGGTCTCGTTCGCGGTGGCGATGAGCGTGTGCTCCCGCTCGCCGAGGCGGAACCTCAGCTCGCCCGGCGCCCGGTACTCCACGAGCCCGCCGGTCACGTCCGCGAACCGCAGGATCCTGGGCTCGGCGTAGGGCTCGAAGCGGGCCGCGACGCGCCATTCCTCCCGGACGGGGTAGTACGGCGGAAGGGCGAAGCTCTCCCGCAGCTCCGAGTCCTCGTCCCACGTCCTCAACCAGAGGCGATCCGTGCCGGGCTCGGAGTGGACCCGAAGGCCGAGCGACCCGAGCACGAGCGTCGTGGTCCGGCCCGAGCGGTCGTTCTCCAGCACGAGCGGGTCGATCACCGGCGTCTCGATCACGGCATCCTCGTCGTCGGGGTCGGCCGTGCGGACCCTGATCCCCGACTGCGGCTCCGGCTCGAGCGTCACGACCTGCCCTTCGCGTCGGAGCGTTCCGGCCAACGGCGGCGCGTCGTCGGCGGAGAGCACGATCGGCAGCGACGGGTCGGAGCCGAAGCGCACGGCTCCCTGGGGAAGGTCCCACAGGCCGTTCCACAGCACGGAGCCCCCCGGAGGCGTGACGAGGCTGGCTTCCCGGCCGCTCCTCCATTCCTCGTGCTCGGCGAGGAGGGTCGCGGAAGCGATCGGAGGAGGTTCCGGCCAGTCCGAGTCGCAGCCCCCGAGGGCGACAGCCGCGGCGCAGACTGCGATGGCGTGACGGTGCATGGGTGGCAACCTGCGCGCTCGGCCGCACACGGGCAAGCGGGTCGGCGGGACCCGCGGCGGCCGGCCTCTGGCGCGTTTGCCCGGCACGCCGCAATGTCGTGCGGACTCTGCCTCTCGGAGACGAACATGAAGACCACTCTGGCCCTCGGAGCCGCCCTCCTGATCGCTGCCCCGCTCGCCGCGCAGCAGCAGAGGGATCCGAACTCGATGGGGGGCGGCGACTGCGCCGCCAACGTGTACAACTGCGCCGATACGCCGAATCCCCTCCCGACGGCCCACACCGTGTGGATCGAGGAGATGACGTGGATGGACGTGCGCGACGCCCTCGACGCCGGCAAGACCACCGCGCTGATCCCGACGGGGGGGGTGGAGCCCAACGGGCCCTGGCTCGCGACCGGGAAGCACAACTACGTGCTGCGCGCGAACTGCGAGGCGATCGCCCGCGAGCTCGGCAACGCGCTGTGCGCTCCGGTCGTGAAGTTCGTGCCGGAGGGGGACATCGACCCGCCGAGCGGGCACATGACGAGCCCGGGCACGATCAGCCTGCGGCAGGAGAGCTTCGAGGCGATGCTCACCGACATCGCGCACAGCCTGCGGATGCACGGCTTCCGCAACGTCATCTTCTTCGGCGACAGCGGCGGCAACCAGGGCGGGCAGCGGGCCGTGGCGGACAGGCTCAACGCGATGTGGCCGGAGACCGTGGTGGCCCACGTCCAGGAGTACTACGACTACGCCGGCGTCCAGAGCTACATGGAGTCGCGGGGCTTCCCGGAGCAGACCGAGCAGGACGGGCTTCACGACGACCCGATCATCACCCTGAACATGTTCATCACCGATCCGTTCTCGGTGCGCTACGACGAGCGGGTCGCGGCCGGCAAGGCGAAGATCAACGGCGTGGCGGTCGCCGACCGGGTCCGGAACACCGAGTGGGCTCGAGAGATCGTGGACTTCCGCGCCTGGCACACGGCGGGCTACGTCCGGGACGCGATCGCGCAGGGGGGCACGACGCCCGTGCCACCGCGCGCCGGTCGTGGTGGAGGCGGTGGCGGTCGGGGGGGCTTCCAGCGCCCGGAGCCGGATCCGCGCACGATGGGGGGCGGAGACTGCCGGGCGAACGAGTACAACTGCTCGGACACGCCCAATCCCCTTCCCGCGGTCAACACGGTGTGGATCGAGGAGATGACGTGGATGGACGTCCGTGACGCGCTCGCGGACGGGAAGACGACGGCGATCATCGCGACCGGAGGCGTGGAGCCGAACGGGCCGTGGCTGGTGACCGGCAAGCACAACTACGTGCTCCGCGCCAACTGCGACCGGATCGCGCGGGCGCTCGGCAACGCGCTGTGCGCCCCGGTCCTCGAGTACGTGCCCGAGGGTCAGATCGAGCCCCAGACTGGCCACATGACCAGCCCCGGTACGATCAGCCTGCGGCAAGAGACGTTCGAGTCGGTCCTCACCGACGTCGCCGAGAGCCTCGCGCAGCACGGCTTTCGGAACATCGTCTTCATCGGCGACAGCGGAGGGAACCAGGGCGGGATGGAGAGCGTGGCGGACGCGCTCGACGCCAAGTGGGGCGGTGCGGCGCGGGCCCACTTCATCGGCGAGTACTACCGGCGGCCGCCGAGCGCGCGCAACGTCCTGCGCGAGCTGGGCGTGACGAGCGAGGACGACCCACGCGACGGGCTCCACGACGATCCCACGATCACGCTGAACATGATGCTCGACGACGTGAACGCGGTGCGTTGGCACGAGCGCGTCGCTGCCGGGCTGGCGACGATCAACGGGGTCGACATCTCGAACCTGACGCAGGCGCTCGGGTGGGCCGAGGAGATCTCGGCGGCCC
>JBFFWJ010000043.1:0-12777 GCA_041570315.1 Longimicrobiales bacterium
CGGCGCCGGGGGCCGGCCCTCGCAGCCGGGCCGGCGCCCCGCCCGCGGGACACGATGTCACATCGTGGGCCGTTCGGGCCCGGAAGCGGCAGGGCCACGGCGCCGGTCACACGGGCTCGCCGACATCGATCTCCTCGACCACGAGGCCGAAGAGATCGGTGATCGAGACGATCCCCGCGAGCCGTCCCCCCTCGAGCACGACCGCCCGGTGCAGGCCCGTCCGGGCGAAGAACTTCGCCAGGTCGTTCAGGCTCGCGTCGGGCGCCACGCCGAAGACGTCCGGGGTCATCACCTCCCCCACCGTGCGCTCGTCCAGCGTGTCCGCCACCCGGGTCCGGGTGCGCCCGCCCGAGTCGTCGGGCATGAACCAGTCGCTCAGCCAGGTGAGGTCGGTCACGCTCACTGTCCCCACCACGAGGCCGTCGTCGGCCACGACCGGCACGCCGCTCACGCCCCGTGCCCGCAGGAGCCGGGCGAGCTCACGAACGGACGCCGACGGCGAGATGCTCACGACCGTCCGCTGCATGAGGTCCCGAACCGTCTGCGGGACGCCGTTGCTCCAGCCTTCGGGATCCTGGCTCATCGGTCCTCCCCTAGCGTGCCGCGAAGGTGGGCGCTTCCCTTCCCAGGAGCCTGCCGATGCTGCGAGCCTCCTCGACGAGCAGCTCCATCACGTCGTCGACCGACACGAGGCCCACCAGCTTCCCGTCGTCGTCGACAACGACGAGTCGGCGAAGCCCCGAGTCGCCCATCAGGGCGACGGCCTCTTCGATCGGGGCCGTCTCGTGGCACGTGCGCGGCTCCTCGGTCATGAGCGAGCCCACGGTCGCGTCGGCGAAGCTGATCTCGTCGGCCACCCCCCTCGTAACGATGTCGCGATCGGTTACGATGCCCACCGGCTCGCCATCCTGGTTCACGACGACGACGCAACCGACGTTGAAGGCCGTCATCCGCCGCGCGACCTGGAGCACGCTCTCCTCCGGGCTCGCGGTCGCAACGACTCGGGTCGCAATCCTCCCCACGGACATGGTTCCCTCCTGGGTCCCGGGCACTCGCATGCGCCCTCTCCGGGGGGCAAGCCGCATGCCACGCCACCATGGGGGTCCGCGGCGACCCGCCATGGCGGACCGGGGTCGTGCGCTCCAGGTTAGGGCGATGATCCGCCTCGCCGGGAGGAACGCCATGGCCGCTCGCACCCTGCGCACCTCGATCTCGCTGGCCGCCGCCGTCGCGCTGGCGGCATGCGCCTCGCCGGCGGGAGGAGGCGCCCCGCGCTCATCCGGTGACGTTCTGACCCAGGAGGAGCTCGCCGCGACGGGCGAGGTCGACCTGTACCGGGTCATCGAGCGCCTGAGGCCTCGCTGGCTGCGCGCGCGGGGCCAGACCAGCGTTACGGGGGGCACGACGGTGGTCACGCTCTTCGTCGACGGATCGCCGAGGGGGGACGTCTCCCAGATGCGCGGCATGCGCGTCTCGGACGTGCTCGACATCACCTTCCTCAGCGCCAGCGAGGCCGCCTTCCGCTTCGGAACGCTCGCCGGCTCGGGGGGCGCCGTCGCGATCCGGACGGGTCGCTGACCCGCCGCCGTCCCGTCGCCCGGCATGCGTCCCGCACGGTTCCGACGGCTCCGGGCGGCGCTCGCACGCCGCCAGCCGGACCTCACCGTGCTCATGGACCGGGTCAACAAGTCCCACAATTTCTCCGCCATCCTGCGTAGCTGCGACGCGGTCGGCGTGCTCGAGGCGCACGTCGTCCCTCCGGAGCAGGGCCTCGACCTCCACCACGGCACGTCGGCCGGCACCAAGAAGTGGGTCGGAGTGCGGCGGCATCCGGATACGACGAGCGCCCTCGCGAACCTCCGGGCGCAGGGCTTCTCGGTGCTGGCCGCGCACCTGTCGAAGTCGGCCGTCGACTATCGCGACACGGACTACACGCGCCCGACGGCGATCGTGCTGGGCGCCGAGCTCCACGGGGTGTCGGAGGAGGCGCTGCGCCTCGCCGACCAGCAAGTGTCGATCCCTCTCGCGGGCATGGTGCGCTCGCTGAACGTCTCCGTGGCGGCCGCGTTGATCCTCTTCGAGGCGAAGCGCCAGCGTGAGGCGGCGGGGATGTACGACCGATGCAGCCTGGGAGAAGAGGAGCTCGGGCGCCGGCTGTTCGAGTGGGCCTACCCGTCCGTGGCGCGCGCTCGGCGCGAGGCGGGTCGGCCCTACCCGTCGCTGACGCCGGACGGGGACATCGTCCGCGACTGAGCGATCAGTCGCCGGCCCGCCCGAGCTGGAAGCGGAGGGAGTCCTCGACCCCCTCGCTGAAGAACTCGAAGCCGCTGTCCAGAAGCTTCTTGGGCACGACACGCTGCCCCCACAGGAGCGCCTCCTTGCCGAGCTCCCCGAAGGCCGCCTTCACCGCGAGCGCCGGCACCGGAAGCACCGTCGGTCGTCCGAGCACCCGGCCGAGCGCATCGGCGAACGTCGCGTTCGTCACCGGGTGCGGTGCGGTCGCGTTCACCGGCCCGCGGACCGAGTCCGTGTAGAGGACGTGGTGAACGGCGGCGACGAGGTCGTCGAGGTCGATCCAGCTCAGGTACTGCCTGCCGGAGCCCAGCCGGCCGCCGACGCCCATCTTGAACGGGAGCAGCATCTGCCCCAGCGCCCCCCCCTGCGGTGAGAGCGCCACCCCGGCGCGCAGCGTGACCACCCGGACCCCGGCGCGCTCCGCGGGCCGCGTCGCTCCCTCCCATGCCCGGCACACCTCGGCGAGGAAGCCGCGCCCGGCTAGCGCGGACTCGTCGAGCACCTCCGAGCCGCGATCGCCGTAGAACCCGATGGCCGATGCCGACACCAGCGTGCGCGGCCCTCGGCTCCCGAGATCCGCCAGCGTTCGGGCGATCAGCTCCGTGCCGCGTACCCGGCTGTTCCTGATCGACCGCTTCCGGTCGTCGGTCCACCGCCCCGCGGCGATCGACGTCCCGGCGAGGTGAACCACCGCGTCGGCCCCCACGAGGCCCTCCCCGTCGATCTCGCCCGCGCCCGGATTCCAGTAGACCGCACCGTCTCCCACCTCCCGGCTGTCACGGACCAACCGGATGACCCGGTGCCCGCCGGTGGTCAGGAAGTGCCGAAGGCCGGTACCGATCAGGCCCGAGGATCCGGTGATCGCGACCGTGAGGCGTGGCCGGGCGACATGCTCCGCGTGCCGGGCCAGATCCGTGAAGAGCCGCCGGTAGCGGAAGCGGAAGAGGCGCCCCAGCTCGGCCTTGACGAGCGCCGGCCCCACCGCGGCGCCCGCGAAGCCGAGCGGCGGCTCCAGCTCGATCTCGTCCTCGACGGTCGTACCTCCCAGGTCGTTCGGGAGGAAGCGATGCGTGTGGACCCAACTCTTCATGGGTCCGGAAACCTGCTCGTCGCGAAACTGGCGCCCGCGCTCGTAGTCGCGATGCCGCAGGTCCCAGCGGAAGCTCGTCGGGCCCCGCTTGATGCGCAGCGACACCGTTCCACCGTCCCGGATGCCCCCCGAGCGCTCGAGGACCTCCACGTCCCCCCACGGCGGGGTCAGCCGCTCGAAGGCGCCGGGACGCTCGTGCCAGTCGAAGACCTCCTCGGGGCTGTGGTCGGGAAGCTCGCAGCGGTAGGTGAGGTGCATGGTCGGAGCGGGTTCGTCCGGGGTCGGAGTCGGCTCGCTGCGCAGTACCCCCCACGCCCGGCAGGGTCCCCACCGCGCACCCGGAGTCCCGCATCGGCTCCCGGGAGCTCCGGTGGCCCGCGCTCGATCAGTCGGGCGCGACCCCCGCCATCGGAAAGACCGCGTCCAGAAGCCGTGTCAGCGCCTCGAGCGACCCGTCCCGCTCCGCGTGCACCGTAGCGAGGTCGTGGACGAGCCCCTGCTCGCGCGGGTCGAGCCCGTTGGCCGTGACCACCATCACGGGCAGCCCCGTGTAGAGACGGTCGCCCCTCAGCTCGAGCAGCGAGCGCACCCGGCCCACGGAAGGGAGCGCCAGGTCCAGCACGACCGCGTCGGGCGCGTGACGGCCGATCGCGTCGGCCGGCGCCTCGCGTGTGACGGCCACGACCTCGAGACCCCGTTGCTCGATGAGCCGGGCCATCTCCTCGCGGTGGCCCGCGTCGCCGACCATGACGAGCACACGCCCGCCCCGGCGGCGTCCCAGATTGCGCCACAGGACCCGGAGCAGGTCCTCCCGCTCGAACGGCTTCGTCACCAGATCCACGGCGCCGAGCAGCCGGCCCCGACCCTCGCCCGCCACGACGCTGACGACGACGACCGGGATCGCGCGCAGCTCCGGATCGGACTTCATCATCCTGAGCACCTCCCACCCCGTCATCCCCGGCATGATCAGATCCAGCGTCATCAGGTCCGGCTGATGTCGGCGGGCCAGCTCGAGCCCCTCCTCGCCGCTGTCCGCGGTGAAGACCCGACACCCGAACTCCTCGAGGAAGTGCTGGATCAGAACGCGCGAATCGCGCTCGTCGTCGACCACGAGAACCTTGAAGTCGCTCCAGCTCGGTCCACCGTGGGCCTGGTCCATGCCCCCTTCGCCCTCCTCGACCGCCGCGGCGGACGAGCTCGGCTCCCACTCCCCGACCGGCCGCGGGGGCCAATCCGGCTCCGAATCCACCGTGCGCGGCTCCTCGGCCGACGCCGCATCCTGCGGCAGGGGCTTCCGGAACGACCGTTCGGCGCGTTCGCCCAGCACGATCTTGAAGGTCGAGCCCTTGCCCACTTCGGACTCGACCATCAGGTCGTAGCCCATCAGGAGGCAGATCGAGCGGGACAGGGCGAGACCGAGCCCCGTGCCGCCGTACTTGCGGGAGGTGCCGGCCTCGGCCTGCTGGAAGGCCTCGAAGATCGCTCCGAGACGCTCGGGCGCGATTCCGATCCCGGTGTCGACCACGGAGATGGCGACCGGGGTTCGACCGTCCGGCGCCAGATCCATCCGCACCGTCACCGAGCCCTCGTGGGTGAACTTGAGCGCGTTGCCGACGAGGTTGATGATCACCTGCTTCAGCTTGGCCGAATCCGTCTCCACCGGCGCGACCGACCGGGGCACGTCGGCGACGAGGCGCACCGCGCCCTCCCTGGTCCTGACCTGGCCCTCCAGCTGCTGCACCGTCTCCACACAAAGCTGGGCGAGGTCGGTCTCCTCGATGACGAGCTCCATCCGCCCGGCCTCCACCTTCGCCAGATCCAGGACCTCGTTGATGAGGACGAGGAGGTGCTTGCCGTTGGACAGGACCCGCTGGAGAAACCCGAGCTCCTTGTCGCTCAGCCGCTCCTCCTTGTTCTTGAGCAGGATGTTCGTGAAGCCGATCACGGAATTGAGCGGGGTCCGCAGCTCGTGGCTCATGTTGGCGAGGAAGTCGCTCTTGGCCTTGTTCGCCGCCTCGGCCTCGTCCTTCGCGACCCGGAGCGCCTCCTCGGCCCGCACGCGTGGCGTCACGTCCTTGCCGAAGAACACCGCGCCCGACACGCCCTCGAGGGAGTGGATCGGGTTCGCGTAGAGCTCGAAGTAGCGGAGCTGACCGTCCACGTGGTCGGTGCGCAGGGCCACGTTTCGCTCCCCGGCCAGGGTGCGGTCGTACAGCTCCGTGTACCAATCGACGTCCTCGGCCGAAAAGAGCTCCGAGGGAAGCTGGCCGACCGCCGGCTCGGTGCCCGTGCGCGCCTCCATCGCGAGCGCGAACGCCGAGTTCAGCGTGATCAGGCGATGCTCGCGGTCCACGGACCAGATCGAGTCACCGGTGTTCTCGACGAGGGCCTCGAGCTTCTCCTGCGACTCGGCGAGCTGCCGCTCGGCGAGCCGCTGATCCGTGACGTCCCGCAGGATGCTCTGCGTCGCGACGGGCTTTCGCTCCCGCGTCACGGCCTGGCTGCTGCCGGAGAGGATGACCACGCGTCCGTCGGCGGCGATGTACTCCACGGGGAAGCGGCGCGGCGCCCCGCCCGCGAAGACCCGCTCGAACTCGTGCTCCAGTGCGCCCCGGTGCACCGGGTGCACGATGTCGAACAGGTTCAGGCGCTCCAGGTCCTCGTCGGTGTACCCGAGCACCCGCTTCCAGGAGCTGTTCACGTACAGGATTCGGCCGTCCGGGGCGGTGCTCTGGATCAGATCGTTGGCGTTGTCGAGGAACGACTGGAGACGGTGGCTGCCCTCCTTGACGGCCTGCTCGGTGCGGGCGCGAACGTCGATCTCGCGTGCGAGGGCCTCGTTGCTCTCGGTGAGCGCGCCGAGGACCTGCTCCTCCCGCCGGAAGGTCTCGAACACGTTGATCAACAGCCCGGTCAGGATCGCGAGGTAGCTGGTGATCTTGAGCAGGTGCGCCGCGTCGAACATGGCGTCGAAGCGATGCACCGAGAACGCCATGAACGCGGCGTGCGCTCCGGTCGAGAGGAGAAGCGACACGAGCATCCAGTGCTCGAACGGGTCCCGCCTCCAGCGGTCCTTCCGGTAGAAGCCCACGAAGGTCGCCAGGAAGAGCAGCCCGGGCAGCAGCTCCCACGGTCGGTTCACGACCCAGAGCGGATAGGTCAGGGCACGGCGGGGCACCGCCTCGAAGAAGAGGAGGTTGGTCACCGTCATGACCAGGGCCATGACGTACACCGAGGATTCCGGGAAGGCCTCGCGCTCTCCTCCGTCGTCGCGTCGCCACGAGAACAGGCTGAAGAAGAGGAAGACGGAGAGGAACATCCGCTCCGCCGTCCAACTCCAGGAGAAGACGTTGTTGGCGCTCAGGTTCGGGTTCAGCCCGACCAGGACCCCGATGTAGTACTCGCTGGTCCGGAGCGCGTGGTTGAGGTCGAGCAGCGCCGCGCCGAGGAAGCCGCAGCCGATGAAGAGAAAGGTGATCTGCTTGCGGCTGTAGTACCGAACGAGGGAGAGGGCACCGATGATGAAGGCGAGAACGGTCGCGATCGCCTCCATCACCGAGTGGGGCGCGTACCCGGACTCGTACACGGAGTCGCCCTGGAGCAGGAACGACCCCAAGACGAGGATGACCGCGAGTCCGACGTACAGAGCCCCGTGCGCGCGGCCGCGGTCCGGACCGTCCAGGGCGTCCTGGGCTCTTCCGACTGCGGCTGACGAGCTCCTCGGAGGCGGAGCCGCCGCAGCGTCCCGGCTCGAGGTCAGCCGGTCCGACTCAGACAACGCTCGATCGCGTCGATGAGGAGATCCTCGTCGACGATGGGCTTCGTGACGTACTCGTCGAACCCGATGGACAGGTACTTCTCGCGGTCGCCGGACATGGCGTGGGCCGTGAGCGCGATCACGGGGACGGTGCGGAGATCGTCCCGCTCGCGCAGCCATGCCAGGACCTCGGTCCCGTCCATCTCCGGGAGGGAGATGTCCAGGAGGATGACGTCGGGCACGTTCGCGGGGAGTCCCCGGACCGCGTCCACCCCCGTCTCGTACTCGGAGATGTCGTAGCGATCCTCGAGGAGCGCCTGGACCAGCACGCGATTGTCGGGGTTGTCCTCCACGACCGCGACCCTCGGGGTCATTCGCCGACCTCTCCTGCGAGCTCCCCTTCGATCGTGGCCAGCTCGCCCATGGCCGCCGCGTACGCGGCCTCCAGCGCGGGCATGACCTGGCGCACGCCCTCGACGTCGTTCTCGCAGGCCGCGCTCTCGAGGCGGGTCGCGAAGGAGCGCACGGCCTCGGCGCCGATGTTGGCGGCGCTGGACTTCAGCGAATGGGCGCCCCGCTCGGCTTCGTCCACGTTCCCGTCGCTCGCCCCCTTTCGGATCTGGTCCATGCGCGTACCCGAGTTCGACAGGAACAGCCGGAGCATCTGCACGACGAGCTTGTCCCCGCCCCACTCGCGGAGGCGGTCGAGGGCCTGCGTGTCGATGATCGCGGAATCGTCCATGGCATGCGGATTTCGGGGGCCCCTGCGCCATTAGCAAGTGTAGCTTCGCCCCACACCCGAAACCAAGATTCTTCGCGCGCGGCCCGGGACCCGGCGCTCGGCGCCGGCGGGCCGTTTCAGGCGCCCAGCGCCCTTCGGATCGCGCGGACCCCCTCGGCCGGGCCGTCCTCGTGTCCGTACACGGCCGAGCCGGCCACGAGCACGGTGGCGCCGGCCTCTGCGACCCGGGCCGCGTTTCCCGCCCCGATGCCGCCGTCGACCTCGAGCTCGGCCGCGGATCCGATCTCGTCCAACATCGCTCGCGCCCGACGGATCTTGCCGGTGCTGGCCTCGATGTAGGACTGCCCGCCGAAGCCCGGGTTCACGGACATCACCAGCAGGAGATCGACGTCCGGCAGCACGTCCTGGATCGAGGACAACGGGGTCGCGGGGTTCAGGGCCACGCCCGCTCGCATGCCCAGCTCCCGGATTCGCTGGAGCGTCCGGTGGAGGTGTCGGCAGGTCTCCCGATGGACGGTCAGCACGTCGGCCCCCGCCTGGGCGAAGGCCTCGAGGTACCGGTCGGGCTCCTCGATCATCAGGTGCACGTCGAGCGTGAGCGAGGTCGCTCGGCGGGCGCCGCTCGTGACGACCGGCCCGATGGTGATGTTGGGGACGAAATGGCCGTCCATGACGTCGACGTGGATCCAGTCGGCTCCCCCCGACTCGACCGCGCGGATCTCCTCGGCCAGGCGCGAGAAGTCGCAGGACAGGATCGACGGTGCGATCTTCACGCGGGCCTCGTCATCGTGCGGATCCCCTCCTCCGACGCGATCACGGCCACGTCGGCGATGCCGAGGAAGAGGCCGCTGCCGACGATCCCGGCCCGCGAGGAGAGAGCGAGCTCGAGGCCCCCCGGATCGGGGATGCCGCTCGGGAATCGGCAGTCGAGAAACAGGTTGCCGTTGTCGCTGCGCACCGGCACGCCCTCGGCGGAGCTGCGCACCGAGACGGCGGCCCCCTCCGACTCAAGGAAGGCGACGAGTGACCGCAGGCCCCACTCGATCACCTCCACGGGGAGTGGCGAGCGTGTGCCCAGCCGGTCCACGAGCTTGCCGCGGTCGGCGATGATGACCACGCGGCGCGACGCCTGGGCGACCATCTTCTCGCGCAGCAGCGCGCCCCCCATGCCCTTCACGAGGTCCAGCTCCGGCGAGACCTCGTCAGCGCCATCGATGGTCAGGTCGGGAAAGCCGCCCCTGCCCAGCTCCATGAGGTCGATCCCCTCCTCGCGGGCGCGCGCTTCCGTCTGGAGCGAGGTGGGCACCCCCACGATGTCCGAGAGGGCGCCGCTGCGCAGGGCCGCGCCCAGAAGCTCGAGGAGGTGCCGGACCGTGCTGCCCGTGCCCAGGCCGAGGACCATCCCGCTCTCCACGAAGGACAGCGCGGCACGGGCCGAGGCGCGCTTGAGATCCTCGGGGTCGGCGCTCACCCGGGAACCGTGATTGTCATCGACGAGGGTCCTGGCGATCGGGGGACCGAAGGCGCGCCACGCGGGCTCGCTGGCTGCGCAATGTACGGGAGGGCGGCGGCCGGTTCCAGAAGGCGCGCTGGCCCCGGCGCCCTCCGGATCGGAGCACGCGACGTGCAGCACTCCTCGCTGCTCACCGGGCCGGGTCGGATCCGGTATCCCGTCCCGAGGCGAGCGAGTCGAGGCGGCGGCGGGCCTCGTCGAGCTGGGCGAGGACCGAGCGTCGCGAGGTGCCCCCCGGCGCATCGCGAGCGTCCGTGGAGGCGCGCCAATCGAAGACGTCGACGACGTCGTCGGCGAACGCGGCATGCTCGGCGCGGAAGTCGGCGAGCTCCAGCTCGGAGAGCGTCACCCCCCGGCGCTCCGCCGCGCGCACGAGGCGGCCCACGACCTCGTGGGTGACGCGGAAGGGGACCCCCTTGCGCACGAGGTAGTCGGCGACGTCCGTGGCGAAGAGCGGGGCGTCCACCGCCTCCTCCATGCGCTCGGGCCTGAGCTCGGCCGAGGACACGGCCCCCCGCACGGCCGGCAAGGTGAGGAGCAGCGTGTCGACGGTGTCGAAGAGCGGCTCCTTGTCCTCCTGCAGGTCGCGGTTGTAGCTCGTGGGCAAGCCTTTGAGCAGGGTGAGGATCGCGACGTGGTTGCCGACGAGGCGCGCGGACTTGCCCCGGGCGAGCTCGGCCGCGTCCGGATTGCGCTTCTGGGGCATGAGGCTCGAGCCCGTGCTGAACCCGTCGGAGATCCGCACGAAGCCGAACTCGGCGCTCGAGAAGAGGACGAGATCCTCGGCCAGCCGCGACAGGTGCACGCCCACCATCGCCCCGGCATACGTCAGGTCGCAGATCCAGTCGCGATCGGACACCGCGTCGACCGAGTTCTCGCTCACGCGGTCGAAGCCGAGCTCCCTGCGCAGCGCCTCGCGGTCGACGGGAAAGGGGCATCCCGCGATCGCACCGGAGCCGAGCGGCAGGACCGCCGCCGCCGCCCTGGCGGCGCGCATGCGCTCGACGTCGCGAAGGAACGGGAAGAGGTGGCTGAGCGCCCACTGCCCGGCCCGAAGCGGCTGGGCTCGCTGCAGATGCGTGTAGCCGGGCATGACGTGGTCGATCCCCGAGCTCGCGAGCCCGTGCAGGGCATCGGCCAGGCCGACCAGCTCGAGGGTGACCCGGTCCGCGGCCGCCATCCCGTACAGGCGCACGCCCGTGGACGACTGATCGTTCCGGGAGCGGCCCGTGTGGAGCTTTCCCGCGACCTCGCCGACCTCCTCGCCCAGCATCCGCTCCACGACCGAGTGGATGTCCTCCTCCGTCGCTTCCTCCAGGCCCTGCCGCTCGATGCGCTCGGCCACACGGTGCAGGCCCTCGACCAGCGCCGCGGCCTCGTCGGCGGCCAGCACCTGCGCCGCCCCCAGCGCGCGCGCCCAGGCGACGCTGCCCGCCACGTCCTCACGCCAGAGCCGGCGGTCGATGCCGAGGCTCAGGTTGAACGGCACCATCTCCCGAGCCATCTCGCCCTCGAAGCGCCCGCCCCAGAGCGCCCTGGCGCTCGCGCTCGGTCTCGGTCCGGTTTCGTCGACGCTCACGGGAGACAACCTAGCGTGGTGCTCCCGAGATCCGCGACCCACCGGGCTCGCCGAGGCGCCGCCACGGGGAGGCGGCGAATCCCCGGCCGGCGCGTGGGGCCTCGGGCACGGCGGCCCTCAGGCGTGCGGGCGCCGCCCGGCCAGGCGCTCCAAGCGCTCCAGGATCTGAGGCATGGCGCCGACTTCGCGCAGGATCAGGAGGATCGTGTCGTCCCCGGCCAGGGTCCCCAGGATCTCGGGCCACTCCTGCCAGTCGATGGCCGCCGCGACGGTCTGCGCCCCACCCTTGAGCGTACGAACCACGAGGAGGTGGTCGACCCCCTCGGCGCTCTGGAAGAGCGTCGGCAGAAGGGACTCGAGGGCAGGCGTGCTCTCCCACTCCTCCGGCAACGAGTAGTGACCGCCCCCGTCGGCGCCCGGCACCTTCACCAGGCGCAGCTCGCGGATGTCCCGCGACAGCGTCGCCTGCGTGACGTCCGTGCCCCGCTCCAGAAGGAGCTCCCGCAGCGCGTCCTGGCTCGTGACGCGATGCTCCTTGAGGATCTCGAGGATCTGGTCGTGCCGCTCGCGCTTGCTCACCCGACGGCCTGCTCCGCGAGGCGGCGGAGGCGCTCCGGCTCGAACCCGAGGCTGCGCTCCACCTCTTCCCCGTCACGGAACACGATGAGCGTGGGGATGCTGCGGATCTCGTAGCGCATCGCGACCTCGGGAGCCCGGTCCGTATCCACCTTCGCGACGAGCAGGCGCCCCATGTGGTCCCGCGCGAGCTCGTCGACCAGGGGCGCGACCATCTTGCAGGGCGCGCACCAGTCGGCGTAGAAGTCCACGAGGACGGGCACTTCCGCCTGCAGCACCGTCCGCTCGAAGTCCTCCTCGGTCACCTTCACGGGCCGGTCGAGCAACATCGGCCGGCCGCACTCGCCGCACGCGGGCCTCTCCGCAGCACGCGTGAGGTCGACGCGGTTGAGCTTCAGGCAGAATCCGCATCGCAGGGTCACCGTGTCCGCCGTTGGGGTCACCGACTCGCTCCCATGCGCGGCTCGCGCGCTCGTTCGGGTGGTGGGCGACCGCCGGTCGCCGACGGCCGTGCCTACCCCGGCCTGGCGCCCACGTTTCCGACGCGAGACGGCCCGGGTGGCCACGCCACCCGGGCCGCGCCCGCCCGGCCTCACGCGCTGGCGATCAGTTGCCGAACGCGTACTGCAGCTTCACCAGCGCGATCCGGCCCATCGCCGGCGCGCCTATGAACTCCTGATGCACGTTGTCGAAGACGTTGTTCACCGTGGCCGAGACGATGAACTGCTGGTAGCCCGGCACACGGTAGGCGACGTTCGCGTCGAAAACGGTGTAGCCTTCCACCTTGCCGACGTAGACTCCGGAGTTCATCGGGAACTCCTCGGTCGCCCTCAAGCGGCCGGAGACGACGATGCCGCTGGCCCGATCGTCGTAGCGCAGCCCGATGGAGCCCTTGTTGGTCGGGGCGTTCAGCGCGACGTCACGCGTGCTGAAGCAGTCGCCGTCGTCGTTGAAGTCGAAGCACTCCTTGCTGACCCAGGAGTACGATCCGAGGATCGCGAGGTCGTCGGTGGCGTACGCCTCGAAGCCGAGGTCGGCCCCCCAGAAGTTGACGTCACCGAAGTTGCGGTACGTCAGGACGAGGTCGGAGTCGGAGCGCTGGTCGGGCGCGACCGTGCCCAGCGGCACTCTCGCGGCCTGCCCCGCGATGCCTGCGGCGATCTGCTGGGCGAAGACTCCGGGCACGCCCGCCCCCGCGAGACGCGTCGCGACGAAGGTCGCGACC
>JBFFWJ010000044.1:0-12701 GCA_041570315.1 Longimicrobiales bacterium
AGCCCTCGCCACCAGGAGTGGACTGGGGTCCCTTCCTGAAGCCCGAGGACGAGTCCGAGCTGTACGTCGACCTGATCGTGCCCGACGCCGGGGACAAGCCGGGCCAAGACGGGGGATAGGGGCCTCCGAGGTCTTCCTGCCCTGCCCTCGCACCCTACGGGGACCGGCCCGCGGCCGAGCACGCCCCTCCGTGGGGCAGGCACGCCCAGCGGTCCGGTGCCCTCGGCCCGCCCGGCCGGCACCTGCAGGTCGAACACTGGCACACAGCGTGCAGTGCCGTGGGGCTCGAAGCGATCGCCTGCTCGCACTCCCCGTCACACGCATCCTACGCCGCCCCACCTTCGAGCTCTCTCGGGTTCGACCATCTTGGGAGCCACCCATCCATGCGCTGGTCCAGTCATCCCGCGGTTTCCGCCCTGGCAAGTCTTTTCCTGATCTCGGTCCTGGGCGCCGGGTGTGCCCCCGAGGAGCTCGCTGCCCCCATCGATGGCGACCTCGAGGTCGACGCCGACCGCGTACCTCACATCCCCTCCCAGGACGAGTGGACCGATCACGGTACCATCGTGACAGCCGGCGGTCCGGGCGACTGGGACCTCCATCTCTGGGGCGGGTTCGCGACGACCGTCGTCAAGCGCAATGGCACCTACCTGTTCTACTACCAGGGCTCCGACGGCTTCGACGATGCGGAGGGCACCGTCTCCCATCGCGCCATCGGCGTCGCCACCAGCACGAACGGCATCGACTTCGTGAAGCACGAGGCCAACCCCGTGCTCACCTGGCTGCCCACCAACGACGTGGAGGAGGGCGCTGCCTCCGGGGGCGCCTGGGTCGATCCCGAAGGCACGGTCCACATCTACTACGGGGCCAACACCGCCACCGCCCCGACGCTGGTGAGCGCCGACGCCCGGGCCGCCAGCTCTTCCGACGGCCTGGGCTTCGTCGACGAAGGTCTGGTGCTCGACCACGACGACCCGTCCGTGTGGGGCTCGGGTGACGAGCTCTTCCCGGTCCTCGGCTTCCGTGAGGGATCGACGTGGTATGCGTACTACGTCCCGAACGGGGTTTCCGAGCGGGCGCAATTGGGCGTGGCGTGGGGTCCGAGCAAGGCCGAGCTCAGCTCCACTGCCGCCGTGCTCTCCTCCGGCCGCAACGTCCACGCCTGGGGCCCGGCGGGTTGGGCACGCCTCTCCGACTCGCTCTACGCGGTCCTCGTCACCACTTCGTCGTCGGGCGACGAGCACCTCGGCTCCAAGCATCTGGACGTCTACACGGTCGACCCCGCCGCACCGAACGAGTTCGAGGGCCCGATCCAACGGTACGTGATTCCCGACTTGAGCCACGCCACGCTCATGCTCGATCACGAAAGCGGACGGTGGCTGCTCTACTATGCGCAGACGCCGGTGGACACGTACCGCGTCATGACCGCGCCTCTGTCCCGGCAAGGGCTGGGAAGCCCCAGCGCCCTCGCGCAGCCAAGGCCGAGCTAGGGGAGTGTTTCCGACGTGTTGATGCCATTTACGCGGCGATGCATCGGCGACACGTTCCACGATCCGCCGACCGCGTCGACGATACGAGCGCGATGGTCGAGCGGATGATTGCCCGCTATCCCGACAACCCGGTGGCGCATGCCCGGCAGGCGGACCTGCTCACGATGCAGGTCCTGGGCCTGAGTCTCGAGCTCGCCTTCGAGCTGTCCGAAGGGCGCGTGCTCCTGCTCCCGACGACGCGCAGGTAGGCAACCGGAAGTCGTGGCACCTCGCGAAGTGCACCGAGGAGAACGAACTGGCGAAGGGTGAGGTCATCACCGCCGCCGATCTCCTGGAGCGCACGGTGCTCTGCAAGGTCGCCCACCACGGAAAGTCACAACACGAGGCTGAAGCAGAAGGGGCTCGAGCTCATGCCCGGCCCGGCGCATCCGCACCTCCCCACGATGATCCCGGTCAATCAGCAGTGGGCGATCGGGCGTCGGCCCCACAAGTGGGACATGCGCTGCGGGCCGCTCTGGGACGATCTGGTCCGTCGGACGACCTCGTGACCGACTTCCCGGACTCTACAGGGGCACGCACAGGCCGCAGCGGCCGCGACTTCGGCATGAAGTTCTCGCGCTGCTCGGCGCTCCCCCCGCTGCAGTCCGCAGGGTAGCCGCGCGGCGCTCCGAACCGGGGGCGGTTCGGGGGTCTCCACCGACCGCGCCTCCGCGAAGCGGCTCTTCTCGTCCCTGCCGGCGGCCGTGCTACAGCCGATCCGCGGAGAACTCCTGCCGGTACCGTGAGATCGCTTCGGCGGTCCCACAGACGTAGAGGGCATCGTCAGACGCCAGGGCCAAGTCGGGCGGGAAGTCCATGCTCACCGTTTCGCCTCGCTTCAGCGCAACGACCGTGCAACCGGTGCGCTCGCGAATCCGTCCCGCCAGCGGGTTCTTCCCTTCCAGTCGGCCGACGCTCACGAGCGCGAGCCTGATGCGCGGCTGGAGCGAGACGGTCTCTCCGAGCACGTGATGGACCAGGAGCTGGCCGGCGACCTGACTGATCGAGAGGGCGAAGTCGACGCCGGCCCGGTGGATGCGCGCTACGCTCTCGGCCCGCTTGGCGCCCGCGATGATGGGGAGCTCCGGGGCGTGATCCCGGAGCGCCGTCGCCGCATAGACGGTCGGGCTCTCGGCGCCGAGGGCGAGCACCGCCACGCGCGCGGTACTCAGCGGGAGTTGATCGAGCACCCCGGGGTCCGTGACGTCTCCGACGATGTCGACGCCAGGACGGTCCTCGGAGTCGAGCACGCAGACCTCCTCACCCACCGCCCGCAGGATCTCGACGAGCTTCTGGCCCACGCCGCCGGACCCGACCACGACGATCACGCCCTCCTCGCGGATCGGTCGTGCCAGCTCGCTGAGCCGTTCGATGCTCTCCGGGGTCCCCGCTGCGACGAGGATCGTGCCGGGAGGGATGACCTCGTGCGGGTCCGGAGCAGCGCGCAGCTCTGCCTCACGCCACTGTCCGATGATGTTGGCCCCGGTCCGCGTCCGGAGCCGGGTGGCCGCGAGCGTGGCGTGCGCGAGCGGGCTTCCGTCGTGGACTCTGAGCTCCGCCACCTCGAGGAGTCGGGTCAGAGGCCGAAACCCCATCACCCGCGGTCCGATCTTCGCGCTCGCCCGAGCGCTCAGCATCGCTGCGAGCACGTGCGTCGGGGCGAAGGTCACGTCGGCTCCCGCGAACAACATGGGTGAGCGGCGACGCGGGTCCTCGATCATCGCGACGATTTGCCCCTCGAAGCCCACCTCCCGGGCGCCCAGCGACAGCAGCACGTTGTCGTCGTCGTCGCCATTCAGGACCAGAGAGCGTGCCCGCGCCAGCGGCTGCAGGTCCACCTCCTGCTCGGAGATCCTGGCAAGGACGACGCTCCTTCCCCGTTCGTGGAGTCGCCGCGCGACGTCCTCGTCCTCCTCCACGATCTGGTAGGGGAGTCCCCGACGCTCCAGCTCGCCCACGAGCGATACGATCTCCGGGCCGTGCCGGTAGAGCACCACTGCGTCCGCGAGGTTCGGCAGCACGGTCGGTGGACCGGCGCCGTTCGCCTCCGAGGCCCCGTATTCCCCGAACTTGTCCGACCACAGGATCCCCACGCCCTCGCCTCCGAGGCGGGCGGCCCGCCCCGCGAGCAGAACCGAGCACCCCTTCAGCCCCAAGGGCGTGAAGAGGTTGAGGAGGAAGGCGGTGAAGATCAGCACGGAGAAGATCGCTGGCGTGATGGCTCCTTCCGCGAGCGCGAGCGAGGCGAGGATGAACGCGAGCTCGGCGCGGCCGCACATCCCGACACCGACCGTCAGCGCTTCCTGCGCGGGAAGGCCCATCCGGAGCGCCATGCCTCCGGCGCTGACGATCTGCCCGACGATCACGGCGGAGGTGAGGACCGCAAGGAGGCCCAGGCCCGACGCGCTGATGTCGAAGGTGATCGAGAAGCCCAGGGAGATGAAGAAGATCGGCCCGAGGAAGGAGTACGCGATCCCGTACGACCGGTCGGCCACGACACGTACGAGGTTCGGGTGGGCAACCTTCTCCTCGAAGAAGAGCCCCGCCAGGTAGGCGCCGAGGATCATGTGGAGTCCGATCGCTTCCGCCACCAGGCCGGCACCGATCGCGACCAAGAGCACGAAGGTGAAGCCCTTGCCACCCTCGGACCGGAACGGGAGCGTCAGGCTCGGATAGACGTAGCGGCCGAGCACGAAGGCCAGCGTGAAGAAGGCGATCACCTTGGCAAGCGTGAGCACCACGTCCGCAGGCTCGAAGGAGCCCCCCGAGAGCACCCCGAGGATCAGGCCGAAGAAGACGAGGGTGAGCAGGTCGTCGATGACGCAACTCGCGACGATGATCCGCGCGACCCGGGTGTCGGCGAGCCCGAGATCTCGGAGCGTCTTGAGCGTGATCACCACGGCCGTGGCGGTCATCGTGAGGCCGACGAAGGTCGCGCCCACCGGATCCAGCCCGAACGCCGTGGCCACGCCGAAGCTCACCCCGAACGGCACCAGCGCGCCCACGACCGCCACGCCGAGCGACCGCTTCAGCGCGTCGAAGAACTGCCGGGGCTGTGTCTCGACCCCAGCGTGGAACATGAGGAAGAAGATTCCGATCTCGGCGAGGAGCGTGATCGCTTCGCTGGGCTCGATCCAACCGAGAACGGCCGGGCCGACCAGAACGCCCACGATGAGCTCGCCCATGATGGTCGGCAGCCCGAGCGGGCGCAGCGTGACCGCGACGAGCCAGATGGCGGCGAGCAGGATGAGCAGATCGACGGCGATGTCGTGCATCGGGGCAAGCTATCACGGGTGGGACGGGTCCGCCGGGGGAACGGGAGCCGGGCGCCGAGGGCTCAAGCGGCCGCTCCCAAGGGGGTGCTATGCCCCGCCTGGCCCGTACCCCCTGCACGATTCGCAGAGAGCTCGCCCACCGCGGCGGACGTCCACTGAACCGGAAGTCCCTTGCCCGACGTGTCTCACCGCCTGAGACTGAGACATGCGAACGCCCTCCGTGCCCTCCCCTGTCGGCCGAGTCCAAGCGATTGCGTCGCCGGGTCCCGGACCGCTGGGACCCGCGCGGCGGGGCGCGGCCCGCCAGCGTTGAGACCCAGGTGAGACGCCCGGAGCCCGGGATGCTTCGCAAGACCCTTGCCCTGCTCTCTCCCAGCGAGTTGCGCACGGGGGCCGCGGTCCTGAGCATGATGCTCCTTCTGGCCCTGGTGGAGACAGTGGGGGTGGCCTCGGTCATGCCCTTCCTGGCGGTGCTGGGAAACCCGGACCTGGTTCAATCGAACCCATGGCTGGCAAGAGCCTACGAGCAGGGCGCGTTCACGAGCACCGACAGCTTCCTGTTCGCTCTCGGGGCCGGGGCCTTCGCGGTCGTGGTGTTGTCGGCGGCCTTCCGGATTCTCACGACGTACGCCATCAATCGCTGGACCCAGATGCGCCAGTACTCCATCGGCGCGCGTCTGCTCGAGGCCTACCTCAGCCAGCCCTACGAGTTCTTTCTGGACCGCAACAGCGCGGAGATGTCGAAGAGCGTCCTCTCGGAGGCCCACGAGCTGGTGGGCAAGGTCCTGCGACCGGGGATGAACATGCTCGCGTACGGTCTCGTCGCCCTGGTGCTCGTGGGCTTCCTCTTTTGGCAGGATCCGACACTAGCCCTCGTGACCACGGCGGCCGTCTGCACGGCGTACGGCCTGGTCTACGTTGCGTTCCGGCCGCTTCTGACCAAGACGGGCCGCGACCGAGTGCGAGCCGACCGCTTCCGCTACATCGCAACGAGCCAGGCATTCGGCGGAGTCAAGGATCTCAAGGTCCTCGGGCGAGAGGACGCGTACGTGGAGCGATTTCGGGCCCCCGCCCGCCGGTTCTCGACCTACCAATCCTGGGCAGCCACGGTGCAAGCGGCCCCGCGCTACCTCATCGAGGCCGTGGGCCTCGGCGGTGTGCTGCTGTTGGCCCTCTTCCTGATGGGTACCCGGGAGGACCTCGGGGCCGTACTACCGGTCCTGGGACTCTACACGTTCGCCGGATATCGCCTCCTGCCCGCAGCCCAGAGCGTCTACGCCGGGTTCAGCTCGCTCCGCTTCGGCCGGTCGGCGGTGGATACCGTGTACGAGGATCTCGTCGCCGCACGGCCCCCGGCCCAACCGTCATCGGAGTCGACGCCTTCTCTCGTTGCCGATCAGGAGATCCGGTTCGATTCCGTTCGCTTCTGCTATTCCGGCGCGTCGGAGCCCGCCCTGGAAGACGTGAGCTTCTCCATTGGGGCACGCACGTCGGTGGGCTTCGTCGGACGCACCGGCTCCGGGAAATCGACGGCCATCGACCTCCTCATCGGGCTCCTTCACCCTTCGGCCGGTCAGATCCTCGTGGACGGCGTGGCCCTGACCGCCGAGAACGCCCGCGGCTGGCAGCGATCGCTGGGCTACGTCTCCCAGCAGATCTACATCATGGACGGATCGGTCGCGGAGAACATCGCCTTCGGTGAGCAGGCCGACGACATCGATCCGGCCGCCCTGGAGTGGGCCGCGAAGTTGGCCAGCGCGCACGACTTCATCATGACCGAGCTGCCGAACGGATACGCGACGACCGTCGGAGAGCGCGGCGTGCGGCTGTCAGGTGGGCAGCGCCAGAGGATCGGGATCGCACGGGCGCTCTACCGAGACCCGGCCGTGCTGGTCCTCGACGAGGCGACCAATGCCCTCGACGGTGAGACCGAGCGGGCCATCGTCGACTCCCTCGCCGGCTTGCGCGACAAGAAGACCATCATCATGGTGGCGCACCGGCTCAGCACGATCCAGCATTGCGACTCCATCATCCTGCTGGAGAACGGGCGCCTGCTCGGAACCGGGACCTTCGAGAGCCTGAAGGCGACCAGCCCGACCTTCCGATCGTTCGCGGTCGGCTAGGAACCCTCGCTCGACTCTGGTGGGCCTCGCTGCGCGCGCCGGGGATGCCGCTCGCAGCCGCCGTCGCTAGCGCGAGGAGCCGACCGGCTGTCGCTCCGGCACCGCCGGCTCGAGCCTCGAGAAGCGGTTCAAATGTCCCGCGAGGATGTTGCCGGGATCGGATGCCCATCGGTGCTCCAGGATCCGCACGTACGCGTCGAGGAGCCTCATCGCCCGCTCGGCAGGGTCCAGCCCGCCTGGTCCTGGATTCAGGGGCTCCAGGAACTCGATCCGCAGTCGACCGTCTTCACGGAACGGCGCGAAGACGGGAAGGATCACCGCCCCGCTTGCCTCGGCCATCTCCGGGAAGCCCTGATTGAAGAAGCGCCTTCGACCGCAGAATTCGAGCTCCCGGCCGCTCTTGCCGATGTAGCCGTCCGCCGCCAGGTGGACCGTCTCCCCGCGCTGGAGCTTGCGCATGCAGTCCAGCAGGACGCGGGGGAGGAACGAGTTTCGGAGCTCCACGGCCTCGAAGCCCTGCGGCGGTGCGATCCCGACGAAGCCGTAGCCGTCCCGACCGTGCAGTGAGGTGAACTCAAGGCCCAGCCAACCCGCCAGGATCGGTGGTACCAGGCTGCCTCCGCCGAAGTGGGAGCTCAGGAGAATCAGACCCCGCTCGGCGTTCCGAGCCGCTTCGAGCCGGTCGAGGCCGTGGAACTCGACCCAGTCCCTCGCCCTGCGGCCCTGTGGACGACCGATGGCAAGACGACGCCAGGTGTAGAGGACAGCGTGTGGCGTGTTGGCCAGCAGGCGACGGTGGAGCTGTGCTCGCTCGTCGACGGGTCGGCCGGCGAACTCCTGGGTCAGGGCCAGCGCCCGCCGATGCCGACGGGCGAGCCAGGGCACTCGCACATACAAGACCGCCAGCCACTGCACGAGCTGCATCCCGGCGCGGACGGGCAGCACCGCCAGCAGGACTCGAACGATCCAACGTGGTCTCCTGCCTCGAATCATGTCCTAATCCAGGTCGCGGGCCGCGACGCGGAAGCACCGCGCCCCAAGACCCACGAGCACGGCCCGTGTCGCACGCCATACCGCTCGTGAACGAACGTTGCGGCCGGCACGGGGATCCGTGCAACACTCGCGTCAGGGCCCCGGTCAACAGCCCACCTCGCGGAGAACGGTCCTCCGGAACCGCCGTTCACTCCTCCCGGCCCGATCCGGCCGTCGGCGCCGCAGCCCGGAGGCCCAGGCCTCGAGCAATCAGGTCTCTCTGGATCTCCGAGGTTCCGGAGTAGAGGGTACCGCCCACCGCGTCTCTCAGCTCCCGCTCCACCTCGTACTCCATCGTGTAGCCGTAGCCCCCGTGGACCTGGATGGCGTCGAGCGCGGAGCGGATCGCGGCTTCGCTCACGAACACCTTGGCCATGGCGGCCACGGTGTCGGCCGCGCGCCCCTGCTGAAGGGTCCACACGGCCTTGTGGAGCAGGAGACGACCGGCCTCGAGACGGATCGCCATGTCAGCCAGCGTATGCGCCACCGCCTGGTTGGCGCCGATCGGCCTGCCGAACTGAGCTCGCTCCCGTGCGTATCGTGCGGCCCCGTCGAGGTGACGCTGCATCCCCCCCAGAGTCCCCGCCAGGATGCATGCGCGCTCCCATGCCATGGAGTCGAGGAAGATGTCGGCGCCCCTGCCCGGTCGCCCGAGCACCCGATCCTCCGGAACGCGGCAGCCGTCGAGGACGAGCTCGGCCATCGGAGAGGCTCGCAGGCCCATCTTGGGAATCGCCCGCCCCACGGAGAGGCCGGGGTCGTCTCGCTCCAGCACGAAGCCCGTGACTCCCAGCGGGCCCCG
This sequence comes from Longimicrobiales bacterium, assembly GCA_041570315.1. Classification (GTDB taxonomy): domain Bacteria; phylum Gemmatimonadota; class Gemmatimonadetes; order Longimicrobiales; family Gaopeijiaceae; genus JBFFWJ01. Next base: position 8,759 of record JBFFWJ010000044.1, read on the forward strand.
CGCCGGATCGACCGTGGCGAAGACGACGAAGAGGTCGGCCACGGGCGCGTTGCTGACGAAGGTCTTGGTCCCCTCCAGAACGTACTCACCGTCCACCTTGCGCGCGGTGGTACGCAGGGCAAAGGCGTCGGAGCCGGAGTCGGGCTCGGTCATGGCGTGCGCGCCGATCCACTCGCCCGTACAGAGGCGCGGCAGATACTCGGACCTCTGGGCACTCGACCCGAAGGTCAGGAGCGGCATCTGGACGCTCCACATCTGCGCACCCAGCGCGAAGGCGAGGGCGTTGTCCCCGCTGTGACGAGCGAGCGCCTCCAAGGCCACCACGGCGCTCAGGGCGTCCCTCCCCCCTCCACCGTACTCGGCGGGAAAGGGAATTCCCTGAATGCCCATCTCGCCACAGAGGCGCCAATGCTTTCGCGAGAGCCGCTCGTCGCGGTCACGGGCGACACGCCCATCCTGGAGGTGTCGCTCGGAGAACGCGGCCACCGCGTCTCGGAGCTCCTCGAGCTCCGGGCTCAGATCGAAGTCCATGCTCGTTCCGTCACGGGTCGCGCGCCGCGGCTCCGTCCGATGCGGTGGGGGCATGCCGAGCGGTCCCGAGCCTCTGCAGTCTCTGATAGTCCGTCTTTCCGGTCGACGTCCGGGGAAGCGTGTCCACGACGACGAAGGCGTCGGGGATCATGTACGCCGGAAGATGGGTGCCGCAGAAGGCCTCCAGCTCCCCCGTCGCGAGGTTCGCGCACTCGACGAATCCCTCGATCACCGGCTGTCCGTCGAGCTCTCGTGCGATGACCGCCGCCTCCGCCACTTTCGGATGACGATAGAGGATCGCCTCGACCTCGCCCAACTCGATCCGGTACCCTCGGCGCTTCACCATCCGATCACGACGACCCAGGAAGACGTAGTCTCCGGCCGCGTCCTCCCTCACGAAGTCACCGGTCCGATACCATCGTGTCCCGTCGACGTCCACGTGCCAGGCGCGCCGGGTTGCCTCCGGCCGGTTCCAGTAGCCCTCCATGACGCTGGCACCCGTCACCAGGAGCTCACCCTCCTCTTCCGGCGCCGCTGGCGAGCCGCTCTCCGCCAGGACGGCCGTGCGGACGTGGGAGCAGGGCTTTCCGATGGGGAAGGGCTCGGTCCGGTGCTCGTCGATGATCCGGGGAACCTCGAACCAGGTGCAGACGTTCGTCTCGGTGGGCCCGTAGAGGTTGAACATCCGGGCCCCCGGCAGTGCGCGCCGCACCTCTCGTAGATGCTTGAGGGGAAAGACTTCGCCGGCGAACAGCACCGTGTGGATCGAGCTCAGGTCGTACCGTTGCAGGGCCCCACTGGTGTGGAGCAGGGTGAGCGCCGAGGGCGTGGAGTACCACACGGTGATCCTCCGCTCGGACGCGAAGCCCGCGAGGTGGGTCGGGAGCCGGGCGAGAATCGAGTTGACCAGGAACAGCGTGCCGCCGGACCGGAAGCAGACGAACAGGTCGAAGACCGACAGGTCGAAGTGGAAGGGCGCATGCGAGGAGAAGCGGTCCGTCTCCCCGACGTCGAAGGTCTCCCGACACCAGTCCACGAAGCTCATCGCATTGGCCTCGGTGATCATGACCCCCTTCGGGGAGCCCGTGGAGCCCGATGTGTAGAGCAGGTAGGCGAGGTCGCGACTCGCCTCGGCATCCTCGCCCCGTCCGGAGTCGCGCGTTGCCAGGGCGAGACCGCCCACGCCCTCCGGCGCCCCGAGGCGCAGCTCCGGACCCTCGAGGCTCAGGCGTGCCAACCGCTCCGGCTCGGCGATCACGGCGCGGACGTCGCAGTCCGAGGCGATGAAGCGGATCCGCAAGGGTGGCGCTTGGGGATCCATCGCGACGTAGGCCGCCCCCGACTTGAGGATGCCGAAAAGGGCCGCCACGGTGTCGGGCGTCTTGGACGCGTACAGCCCCACCCGCGCCCCCGGCCCGATCCCCCGGTCTCTCAGAGCCGCCCCGATCCGCTCGGCCGCGCTCGTCAGCTCGCCGTACGTGAGCCGCTCGCCCGTCGACGACTCCACCGCAACCCGATCCGGGTGCGAGCTCGCGATCCGATCCGGCAGGTCGGCCAGCCTGATCCGTCCGCCGGAGCCGGGAGGCATCGTGGCCAACGTCAGGCCAGACCCGCGGGGGTGGGGATGTCTTCGTACACCCCGGTCACCTCCGTGCCGGCCGCCTTCAGCAGGCGCTCGATGCGCGTCGACCGCTGGGTCAGGACGGTGGTCGTCAGCGCCAGCTGCCTCTCCGTCTGCGAGAAGAAGCGCAGCGCCTCGGTGAGCCGCGCATCGTCGGCTCCGCCCGAGCAGTCCGGCGGCAGGGCGAGCAGCCGGAATACCTCCAACCGCTGACGGTACTGATGCGCGAAGAGCTCCTGGTACCTGGCCACTCGCTCCGGATGTCCGAGGCTGCGCCCGATGCAGAGCGCCGCAAGCGCGCCCGCGTACATGCCGAAGGTGACGCCCGCCGAGTTGATGGGATCCACGAACGCGGCGGCATCGCCCACCAGATAGCAGTCGTCCACGGTGAGCTGTACGGGCTTGTACGCGTAGTTGCGGATGCCCCGCACCGAGCCGGGGCGAAGCTCGGCTTCCTCGAGAAGTCGGGACGTGTGCTTCGTGGCTCGGACCTCGGCCTCGAACCTGTCCTCGAGCGTGCCCCCCCGCTCCTTGAAGCTCTTCAGCTTGGAGGGCGAGAGGATCACACCGACGCTGACGTGCTCCCGCAAGACGATGTGCCAGACCCAGCCCCAGTCCCCGAGGGCATCGACGAACGTCACCGGCGCCGTCTCGAAGCGGCGCGCGAAGGGATGCACCGTCCCTCCGTAGTCCACGTACGACCCGCCTTCGAAGCGGCCCCAGAAGGCCGAGAACTTCAGGTCGTCGTCGAACTCTCGAAACCCGTATTGCTTGGCCACCAGGGCGCTCTGGCCACTGGCGTCCACGACCTGGGCCGCCCGCACGACGCCGAGCCCGTGGTCGTCGGAGTCGTAGTGGACGTCGACCTGCATCGGGCCCCGGTTCTCGACTCCGGTGACCCGCGTCCGCTCGAAGACCGCCGTCCCCACGTCGGCCGAAGCGCCCAACAGAATCTCATCGAAGAGGTCCCGGTCCACGTGGAGCGCGGGACGGTCGTGCCCGAAGTCCCGAAAACGGGTTCGCCTGAGCGCATCGTTCCAACTGACGATACCTCCCGCCTTGACCACGAACGAAGCCGCCTCGATGCGCGCCGACGCGTCTCCGAGCATGTCGGCATAGCGCCAGAAATGGGGCAGCAGGCTCTCCCCCACCGTATCCCGGGGATGGGCCTGCTTCTCCAGGAGCACGACGTCGATCCCCTTCTGTGCGAGAAGGCCCGAAGCCATCGAGCCAGCCGGTCCACCTCCGATCACGACGACGTCGGCGCGGTCCGGGATTCCGGTGCTGGACACCCTCACCTCCGATTGGCTCGGGACTGGGAATGCGACTCCGGCGCGAGCACGTGCTCCGCCAGAAAGTCGTAGTACCGCTGGCGGTGGTTCTCCAGGGTGAACCGATCCGCCGTTTCCCGTCCAGCCCCGCGGAGCTGGTCGGCGAGATCGGGCCGGTCCAGGAGCAAGCGGACGGCTGCCAGGTACTCCGACAGCTTCTCGAAGCGCGGCTGCAGGCAGTTCCGGTCCGGCTGGGAGTAGTCCCGGTTCCCCACCACGTCGGGACAAACCACGGCGCACCCGCTGGCCATGCCCTCGAGCGCCGGGCGGTAGAACCCTTCGGTGGGATTGGGCAGAGGCACGAAGACACGGCAGCGTCGAAGCCGCTCGGCGAACTCTCGGCGGGGGATGCTCTCGACTTGCACCTGCACGGCCACCCCCTCCCTGGCCAGCATCCGGGCCAGACGGCGGGCGAACCGAGGCCGTTTCAGGCCGAGGATGAGCACACCCGCCTCGGCAC
>JBFFWJ010000045.1:0-12559 GCA_041570315.1 Longimicrobiales bacterium
CGGAGGCAGGCCCTCGGCCAACGCGGCCCACGAGTCTCCCGAGTCCCGGGAAGCGTACACCTTCCCGCTCCTGGTGCCGAAGTACACGCCCGCGGGATCGGCCGTATCCGTGTCGAGCGCGTCGCGCAGCACGGTTTCGTACGCACCCTCCTGCGGAAGGCCCTCGGTGAGCGGCTCCCAAGCCCCGCCGCCGTCCCGGGTCCGGTAGACGCGGAGCTTCGCGTCCGGCGTGCAGCGAAAGGCGTCGGACTCCAGGGGGACGACATAGACCGTGTCGGGCTCCGACGGGTGCGCCGCCATGGCGAAGCCGAAATCGGAGGGCACGCCGTTCGCGACGTCCGTCCACGACTCAGCCCAGTCGTCGGAGCGGTAGAGGCCCCAGTGGTTCTGGAGGAAGAGGCGCTCCGGCCGGGCCGGGTTGTGGACCACCTTGTGCACGCACTGGCCGAACTCCGGGTGCTTGTCCGGCAGGAACTCGGCCCGGATGCCGCGGTTGCGCGGGCGCCAGGAGGCGCCGCCGTCGTCGGTGCCGTAGACGCCTCCGGTCGACAGCGCGACCAGGATGCGCTCCGGCGCCTGCGGGTGCTGAAGGATCGTGTGCAGGCACAGGCCCCCGGCGCCGGGGGTCCAGCGCTCCCGGTGCTCGTGCTCGAGGAGGCCCACGACCGCCGTCCAGGTGGCACCCCCGTCCACGCTCTCGAAGAGGCAGCTCGGCTCGACCCCGAGGAAGAGCCGATTCGGCTCGGAATCGAGACCGGGACGGATCTGCCACACCCGCTCGAGCGAGAGGCCGGATCCCTCGGGGAACCTGACGGTCCGCTCGTCCGCCGCGGACCACGTCGCTCCCAGGTCGTCGGACCGCCTCAACGTCGAGCCGAAAAAGGGGCTCTTCGGCGCCATCCAGAGCGCGCGGCGGCCCTCCCGCCGGTCGAGCGCGCAGGCGGACACCTCCTCGCCCGGAAAGTGGGGGCCGTCCACGCACCACCCCTCCCTCCCGCTGCCGGAGCGGAAGAGGAACGCCCCCTTCGTGGTGCCGACGACGAGGACGACGTCCCCCCGATCGGCCTGGATCCCTTTGGCTTCGGTCGGCATCTCGCCACCTCCGTCGGCCTGACACCTGCACAGAGCTCGGCCCACCCCGCATGCGCCGGGCCCCGCGCACGTGCGGCGCGGCACCGACGCCCGATCGGCCGCCGCCTCCAATCTGGACTCCGGACCGGGAGACCGCACCCTCCCCCGGCCCCGCGGAGCAGCTCGCGGGGGGCTCTCCGGCCGGGCTTCCGGCGGCCGTCGAGCGGCCGCGCTGTCCGTCTCTCGGGCCGAAGCCTACTTTGCCCTCCGAGGCTCCACGACTCGAGACCCCGCGGGAGGATCGCATGGCCGACGCCACGCTTCGGGTCAACGGCGAGACGCATACGGTCGACGCCGATCCGGCCACGCCGCTGCTCTACGTCCTCCGCAACGACCTGGGGCTCAGGGGTCCCCGCTTCGGCTGTGGGCGGGGGCAGTGCGGGGCGTGCACCGTGCTCGTGGACGGCGCGGCGCGCCGCTCCTGCACGCTCGCCGTCTCGCGCGTCGAGGGTGAGATCACGACGCTCGAGGGCCTCTCGGCCGAAGGTGCCCTCCACCCCGTCCAACAGGCTTGGATCGACGTCCAGGTGCCGCAGTGCGGCTACTGCCAGAACGGTCAGATCATGACCGCCAAGGCCCTCCTGGATCGCAACCCGAGCCCGACCGACGAGGAGATCCGGCAGGGGATGAACGGCGTCCTGTGCCGATGCATGACCTACTACCGGATTCAGGCGGCCGTGCGCCGCGCCGCCGAGGCAATGGCCTCCGACCGGTCGGGTGCGGGCGATCGCCGCGGGGAGGTGGACCGGTGAGCGGGCTCAGGGAGCTCCCAGAGGAGATTCTGGACGCGCTCGAGGCGCGCCGCGGCGACACGTCGCGCCGGGACTTCCTCAAGGCTTCGGGCCTCTTCGTGCTGAGCTTCCGCTCGGCGGGGGCGGTCGAAGCGCTCGGGCTCGGACCGGAGAGCCGGCCCGGGCGTGTGGCCGCGGAGGCCGCCGACCCCTATCCCGATCCGGACTTCCGCCTTCTCGACTCGTGGCTCGTCGTCCACGAGGACTCGACGGCGACCTTCTACGTCGGCAAGACGGACGGGGGGCAGGGCACGGGCACCGCCTTCCGCCAGATGATGTGCGACGAGCTGGACATCGAGTTCGAGAAGAGCAGGCTGGTCATGGGCCGAACGGACCTGACCGTCGATCAGGGCGGTTCGGGCGGCTCCGACGCGATCGAGCGCGATGCCTGGCCCGCCCGTCGGGTCGCGGCGGAGGCCCGGCGGGTCCTGCTGGAGATGGCCTCGGGGCGGCTCGGCGTGCCGATGGACGAGCTCGCCGTCAGCGACGGCGTGATCTCCATCCTGCGCGATCCGTCGCGCACGGTCACCTACGGGGAGCTGGTCGGGGGACGGCGCTTCGACGTCGTGCTGACCGGGGACAACGTCAACGAGACCGCCGGTCGCGCTCGGGTCAAGCCGGTGCAGGAGCTCAAGCTCGTGGGGCGCTCGCTGCCCCGCTACGACATTCCGGCGAAGGTGGACGGATCTCTGGAATGGGCCGTGGACGTGCGCCTTCCGGGCATGCTGCACGCGCGCAACGTGCGCCCTCCGGTGGCCGGGGCGAGGCTGGTCCGCATCGAGGAGTCGTCGGTGCGCGAGCTGCCTGGCTTCGTGCGGGTCGTCAGCCGGGGCAACTACGTCGCGGTGGTGTGCGAGCGCGAGGAGCAGGCGATCGAGGCCGCCCGCCGTCTCGAGGTCGAATGGGAAAGGCCGGCGACGGCTCCCTTTCCCCCGTCCGAGGAGCTCTTCGACTACCTGCGCGCCGAGCCTCCCATGGCGTCGAGCCGGACCGTGGGCTCGAGAACCGTCCCGCTGGCGCGGGTCCAGGGAGATCCCGACGCCGCGCTGGCGGGCGCCGCACGGATCGTCGAGGCCGCCTACGACGTTCCCTTCCAGGGGCACACGGCGATCGGCCCGGCGCACGGGCTCGCCGACCCGTCGGACGGCCAGATGACGATCTACACCAACGACATGAAGCCCTACAGCCACAGGACCGGGATCGCCGAGTTCCTGGGCATGCCGCGCGAGCAGGTCCGGGTCATCTGGATGGACGGACCCCAGCTGTACGGGCGCACCGCCGCCGACGACGCCGGCTTCGAGGCCGCCTTCCTGGCCAAGGAGCTGGGCCGGCCGGTTCGCGTCCAGTGGTCGAGGCAGGAGGAGACCGCCTGGGACACCAAGGGTCCCGCGTTCGCCTTCGACCTGCGCGGCGGCCTGGACGAGCATGGCGACCTGGTCGCGCTGGACTACCGGGCCCGGGTGGCGGACTACGCGCACGTCGGATACAACGAGCCCGACACCGTCCTGATCGCGCAGCTCATGGGAATCCGGCCCGATCGTCCCGCGCCCGGCGGCGCGGCCGCGCCCGCGGAGATGTACGCGATCCCGAACCGGCGCCAGGAGACGCTCGTCGTCCGCTTCCCGCTGGCCTTCGAGACGCCGCTGCGCACCGGCAACCTGAGGGACCCCAACGGCCCGCAGACCACCTTCGCCAGCGAGTCGTTCATCGACGAGCTGGCCGCGGCCGCGGGCGCCGACCCGGTCGCCTTCCGGCTGAAGCTGCTGCGCGCGAGCGAGGAGGACGACGCGGTCTTCATGCGCGCCCGGTCGATCGCCGTGGTCGAGGCGGCGGCCGAGGCGTACGGCTGGCAGCCACGATCCTCCCCGAAGCCCTTGGGCTCCGGCCGGATGCTCACGGGCCGGGGCTTCGCGTACGCGTACCGGGCCCGCACCGCGATCGCCGAGGTGGCCGAGGTCGAGGTGGACCGCGAGACCGGGCGCGTGTGGGTCAGGCGCATGGTGTGCGCCCACGACTGCGGGCTCGTGATCAATCCGGACGGTCTCAGGAGCGCGATCCAGGGCAACCTGCTGCACGGGCTCAGCCGCGCGCTCTACGAGGAGGTCGCCTTCGACGGCGAGATGGTCACGAGCGTGGACTGGCGCACGCACCCCACGCTCCGGCACGAGGACGCGCCCGAGCGCATCGACGTCGTGGTCGTGAACGGCGACCCCGATCCGGACCGGCCCGACCTGCCCCCGTACGGAGCGGGCGAGCCGTCACACCGTCCGGTCGCCGCCGCGGTCGCGAACGCGATCTACGACGCGACGGGGGTCAGGATCCGGCGTCTCCCGCTCCGGCCCGAGCGCGTGCTCGCGGCGCTGCGGACGGCGGGCGTGTAGGCCTCGACCGCTCGGACCCCCGCCCGGGGACAGAGCCGTCGCCGCGGCGGGCTCGGCGGTCTTCCTGCTCCTGCGCTTCCTCACGACCGCGGCGGCCGTGCACGCGGGAACGACGATGGCCCATCGGAGGGCGCGCTAGAACCTCCGCCCCGGCCTCAGGGACCGTACCTCAGTTGGCCCCGGTCACCGCGAGCCGCTTCTCCAGCGCCTCCGAGAAGGCGCTCGCCAGGCCGTACACCTGGGGCGGATGCGTCATCGAGATGTGATCGCCCGGGATGTCGTAGATGTCGACGCCGTCGACGTACCCGCCCCATCCGCCCTGCGGGTCCTTGACCGCGCTCATCGCCCCGCCCGCCGCCCGGAAGAGGACGACGTGTCCCGGATACGGCCGGACGGCGTAACGGATCAGCGACTGCATGTACGCGTCCAGGAGATCCGGGCTGACCTGGTTCGTCGGCTGCACCGACGTCGGGATCCTGCTCGGTAGCCCGAGGCGGCGCCGGACGCGCCGCTCCACGTACTCCAGGCGCTCCATCCACGACATGGCCCGGATCACGCTCCAGTGGTGCTTGATGCGGTCGCGAGGCCCGAAGTGCGCGCCGGGCCCGACCCAGTCGATGAATCCGAGGAACGGAACGTCTTCCCCGTCCTCGAGCACGCGCTGCGCCATCTCCATGGCGACGGCCGCCCCCAGCGAGCTCCCGGCGAACAGGTAGGGCCCGTGGGGCTGGAACCGCCGGATCACCTCCAGATAGTGCTCGGCCATCTCCTCGACGGAGCTCAGCGCACCGCGCTCGAGCTCGTACGGCTGGAGGCAGTAGAGCGGTTGCTCCTCGTGGAGCTCGTCGGCGACGAAGCCGAACTGCAGCACGTTGCCGCCGCCCCCGTGAAGGCAGTACACAGGGGGCCGCGAGCCGGAAGGCCGCACGGGCAGCAGCGTGAGGAACGGCGCCTCCCAGTCCTCGTCGATCAGACGCCGGGCGAGGAGCCCGGGCGTGGGCGCTTCGATCAGCGTCGCCAACGGCAGCGTGTGGCCGAACTCCTCCTCGATGCGGACCAGGAGCTCGGCGGCCCGCAGCGAGTCGCCCCCGGCCGCGAAGAAGTGGCTGTCGCCGTCGATCTCGTCCTGCGGCCTGTCGAGCTTGCCGGAAAAGACCTCCCGCCAGACGTCGGTGATCCTCCGCTCGAGCTCGGCCTCCTTCGCGGACCGGCTCTCGTGCCGGACGGGCTCTCCCGGAGGCGCGGCAGGAGGCGGCTGCAAGAGCGGGTCGGGTGCGATCGCGTCGAGCCGGGGCAGCTCCGACAGCCTCCGGAGCGGGTCCGAGCACAGGTGGTCGAGCACGCGGAAGTACTGCCCGAGGAGCGCTTCCGCGGCATGGGGTCCCACGACCGCCGGCTTGCGGTCCATCAGGAGCACGGCGTCGCCTCCGAGCTCCTCGATGAACAGGGCGATATCGAAGTTCGCCGTGCCGTTGGCCACGTCGAAGTGACGGGTCTCGATGCCGGGGAGGTCGAGCGCCAGGCCCGGCGTGTTCTGGAGCGAGAAGAGGCAGTGCGTGAGCCGGGCGCCGTCCAGGCTCGGAAGGCGTGCGATGGCATCGAACGGGGCGTCCTGATGCGTCATCGCGTCGCGCGCCCGAGTCCCGATCCGAGTCACGAGCTCGGCGAACGTGGGGTCGCCCGAGAGGTCCAGGCGGAGGGGCACGATGTTGTTGAAGTACCCGATCGCGCGGCGTGTGCCCGCCCGGTGCCGCCCGGCCATCGGCGTGCACACGACCATGTCGTCCTGCGACGTGTGCGCGTACAGCGTGGCGGCGAACGCGCCCAGGAGAACCGTGAACAACGACGACTCGAGCGACGTGGCGGTCTCGCGCGCGGCCGACGCCCTGTCCCCTCCGAGCCAACGCTCGATGCGGGCTCCCTCGTAGCTGTGCACGAGATCGGGGGTGAGCGCTCCGGGGATCTCGAGGGGCCCCGGCGCCGACGCGAACACCGAGCGCCAGAAGCCCGTCAGCCGCTCCGATTGCTCCGCGGTCGGGGTCCTGGCCGCGAGAACGGGGTTGTCCGGAGGCGCCGGCTCGTCCGGAAGCTCGCCTCCGATCAGGGCCTGATAGGCCGCGCTTAGGCCCGAGCCGAACACGCCGACCGAGGCGCGGTCGGCGATCAGGTGATGGAACTGCAGGTGCAGCACGAAGCGGGTGGGGGAGATCGAAACGAGCGTCGGGCGCCACCCCGGGCCGCTCTCGAGATCGATCTCGGCGCGCGCCGCATCCGACAGCGCATCGGTGAGCGCGTCCTCGTCCGGCCCAACCCCGCGGCGGGCCATCCTCGGCGGGTCGGTGCGAAAGAACACCCAGCGCCCGTCCTCGACACCCACGCGCACCCGGAGGGCCGGGTGGAGCCTCGCGACGTGGTCGATCGCCGCCCCGAGCGCCCGCTCGTCGAGGGGACCGACCAGCTCGTGGGCGATCGAGAAGACGTGCGCCGCTCCGGCGCCGAGCTGCTTCTCGACCGTCCACAGCCTGATCTGCGCGTCCGACAGCGGTGCGATCACCGTCGCGCTCGTTCGCCTTTCCTGTCGCGTCTCGGGCGCGCTCATCCCCGCCACATCTTCGGTCTCAGCCCGATTCCTCGGTGTAGACGTGCTTTTCGAGGAGCGCGTCGAGGTCCTCCTCGGACATGTCGTCGAGCCGGTCCACGATCTCGGCCACCTCGCCGTCGCCGTCGGACGCGCCGGACGGGGCCTCGTCCGCCGCCAGGAACGCCGCCAGCGCCTCCGGCGTGGGGTGATCCCAGGCCAGCGTCGGCGACAGCGTGCGCGACAGGTGCTCTTCGAGGTCTCCGACCATCATCATCGCGTGCATCGAGTCGACGCCCTGGTTGATGAAGGTTCGGTCGAGGCTCGTCGAGTCGGGGTCGAGGCCCACGTTCTCGACGAGCCAGGCGAGAATCCAGTCCGCGAGCGTCTCGCGTCCCGGTCCTCCGGATTCCTGACTCATATGCGTTCTCCTCTCGGTTCTCGCGTTACTCGCCCAAGCGCTGCTTGCCGGTCAGCGCGCGTCGCACCAGCTCCCTCTTCTCCTCGATCGTGGCCGGCCTCGGCGCTCGCTCGGCCTCCGGTCCCTCGTCCTCCGGTCCCTCGTCCTCTCTACGGCACAGCGGGTCCAGCTCGTAGTCGACGTCGGGTGCGAGCGGCTCGAGGTCTCCGATGACGCTCTCGAAGGCAGCGATCTCGGATTGGAGGGCGGGCCCGGACAGCGCCGCGACCCTCTCGGGCGACCCCTCGACCGCCGACCGCACCACCTCCTCGAAGCGGTGGGAGGCCCACCGCTCCGCGGCGGCCTGTCCTTCGCCCCGGGCGCCCATGGCCCGGGCCGCCGCGAGCTCGAGGGCGGCGCAGCAAACATGGCCCAGCTGGGCGTCGGCCCAGGCGCGCCCGCTCGCATCCGTCTCGTCCGCGAGCCGTGGCGCCGCGGCCAGGCGCTCCCCGACCTCTTCGAGGCGGGTGGGCAGCTCCTCGCCGGGGTGAAGCGTGCGCAGGAAATCCGCGATCACGTCCTTGAAGCGAGCCGCGCGCCCGACCGCCGGCAGGAGGCTCTCGTTGGCGCCCTCGCCGATCGTCAGCATGCGCGCATCGCGGAAGAGCTGCGGCGCGAGGTTGTTCTCCATGTAGCCGCGTGCGCCGAGGAGCTGCATGTGGAGGTCGGCGGCTTCCATGAGCGTGTCCGTGGTCAGGACCTTGAGCATCATCCCGACTTCGGGAGGAACCTCACGGCCCTCGTCGCGCAGGGCGGCGCACCGGGTCAGCAGCTCGCGCTCGAGCGCGAGGCGGTGCACGACCGCGCTCATCCTCGCCGTGGTCTGGGGGTTGTCGAGCAGCTTGCCGGTCTCGATGTCGCGCCGCCGCGCGAAACGCAGCGCCAGCTGGAGGCACCGCCGGACTCCGCCGAGCGCCATCGCGGAGAGGGAGAGCCGGCCCTCGGTCAGGACGGTGGACACGATCTCCATGCCCTTGCCGACTTCACCCAGAAGGCGGTCCCTCCCGACCCGGACGTCGTCCAGGTGCATTCCGTTCTGGATGATCCCCCGGATCCCCATCGTGAGGGCCTCGGGGCCCATGCGCACACCCGCGTCGTCGGGCAGCACGACGAAGGCCGAGAGCGGCCCCAGCCGGCCCCCCGGCTGCTCGAGGCGCGCGAACACCGAGACGACGCCGGCCCAGCCCGTCGCGTTCCAGCGCTTGATGCCGTTGAGGCGCCACGCGTCGGGGCCCTCTTGGACCGCGCGCGTTCCGAGGCCTCCCAGGTTGGAGCCGGCCGCCGGCTCGGACAGGGTGAACGCGGCGAGCTCTCTGCCGCCCGCGAGGCGAGGAAGGAGCTCCGCCCGGAGCTCGGCGGGCGCGTAGCCGAGGATCGGCAGGATGCCGTTCGTGTTGTGGAGGAAGATCATGGTCGCGAGCGTGATGTCGATCGCGCCGAGCTGCTCGATGACGCGGTAGGCATCGGAGTGCGAGAGCCCGAGACCCCCGAGCTCCTCCGGGACCTGGAGGCCGAAGACCCCCCGGTTGCCCAGGTCCATGACGACGTGCGGCGGGACGCAGCGGCGCTCGTCGATGAGGCGGGAGTTGATCCGACGCTCCGCGTACTCGCGCAGCCACGGGATCAGCTCGTCGGCTCGCTGTCGGCTCCGGTCTTCTTGGGTGGGGCTCGCAGCTTCGGGGTCGCGGCCGCCCGACGCCTCCACCTCACGGGGCTCGGGGGGCTGGACGTCGCCTCGAGCTTGCTGGACCACGCCCTTCGCCCCCAGGGGCGACCAGACGTGCAGCGTCTGCAGCGAGCCGTCGAGGAGCGCCGCCTTGCACGCCCGACGCTGGACCTTGCCGCTGGACGTCTTGAGCATCGTTCCGGCCGGGATGAGCGCGACGGCTTCGAGCGGTATGTCGTGGGAGGCGGCGACCGCGTCGGCCATCGCCTCGGGAATCGCGTCGAGGTCGGCCTGCCTGAAGGCGCCGCTGCGCAGCTCGCTGACGAGCACGAGGCGCTCCTCGTCACCGGAGTCCACGCTGAACGCCGCCACGTTGCCCGGTCGTAGCCCGGGATGGGCGTCGTGCACGGACCACTCGATATCCTGCGGGTGGTGGTTGAGGCCACGGATGATGATCAGGTCCTTGAGGCGTGACGTCACGTACAGCTGCTCTTCGTGCAGGAAGCCGAGGTCTCCCGTGCGCAGCCACGTCGCATCGTCTTCCCCGACGATCCGGGCGCGGAACGTCGACTCGCTCTCTTCCGGCCGCCCCCAGTAGCCCGACGGGATCGTCGCCGAAGACACCCAGATCTCGCCCACCCGGCCGTCGGGGAGCCGGTCCCTGGTCTCGGGATCCACGATGGCGACCCGGGTGCGGGGAAGGGGGGTGCCGCAGGCGGACACCCGGCGCGGCGAGGAGGCGTCGGACGGCGCCGCGATCGCCTCGTGACGGGAGAGGGCGTCGGAGTCGAACGCTCCCCACCTCGCCTGCTCCTCCGGGCGCGTGGTCGTCGCGAGGAGCGTCACTTCCGCGAGGCCGAAGGCCGGCGACATGGTCGTCGCCGGGAGGCCCCACTCGGCGAAGACGTTCGTGAAGTCGTCGAGGGTGCCGGGGTGGACCGGCTCCGCCGCGTTGCCGATGGAGCGCCAGCTCGAGAGGTCGAGCTCCTCGCCCTCCTTCGGCCGCGCCCGCTTCACGCAATGGGCGTAGGCGAAGCTGGGTCCTTCGGTGTGCGTGCCGCCGTACCGGCTGATCGCCCTGAGCAGGGTGATCGGCTTCTTCACGAAGTCGAACGGGGACATGATGACGGCCGGCGTGCCGTTGAAGAACGGCACGAGCATGCCCTGGATGAGCCCGTAGTCGTGGAAGTGGGGCATCCAGGTCACGCTGACGCTGTCGTCGTCGTAGCCGCACGCCTCCCGGATCATCGCCAGGTGGCCGACGATGTTGGCGTGGCTGACCATCACCCCACGGGGCGTCGTGGTCGAGCCGGACGTGTACTGGAGGAATGCGATGTCGTCCGGATCACGGCCCGGAAGGGCTTCGCTTCCTTCCCGCTCGGCGAGCGGAGGGGTCTCGAGCCACTGCAGCGCTCCGAGCGAGCTCTCCTGCGGGCCGAGGCCCCCGAGCAGCGCGCGGGAGTGTGCGTTGCACAACAGGAGCTTCGGCGAGCAATCGTGCACGATGGCCTCGAGCCGCGGAAGGCCCCGCTGCCTGCGGGCCCCCTCCGGCGCCGGCGCCGGCACGGCGATGACGCCGGCGAACAGGCACCCGAAGAAGGCGACCAGGAAGTCGAGGCCCGTCTCGTAGACCAGCAGGGCCCGGTCTCCCGGCTCGGCCCGCTCCAGCAGGCCGACCGCGACGTTGCGCGCCGCCTGCTCGAACGCGTGGAACGTGTACCGGTCCGCTTCGGTCTCGCCGTTCTCCAGGAAGAGGTAGGCGAGGCGGTCGGGTCGGGCGCCTGCGTGGCTGCCCGCGACCTCGAGGATCGTCGGGTGACCGAGCGACGTATCGGTTCCGGCGCTACCCATGGGCCACCCCCGCGGTCGAGACGGCCCGCCGATGGTCCACGCGGATCCGGAAGCTCTCGGAGGGCGCGAGCATGGTTCCGTGCCGGACCACGCGCACCGCTCCCGCGTCGGCGGCCTCGAGGGTCCATCTGCCGAGGATCGCGGTCATGGCGATCTTGAAGTCGATCTGCGAAAGGTCGGGACCGATGCACATCCTCTGTCCGCCTCCGAAGGGGAAGTATTCGTGCCGCTCGTAGGTGCGATCGAGGAAGCGCTCCGGCTGGAAGCGCGAAGGCTCGGGGAACACCGACTCCCGCCGATGCGCGAGGTAGCTGCAGGGGATCAAGGTCGTCCCCGCCGCAAAATCGTGACCGGCGATCCGGCGGTCTTCGGTCAATCGCCGTCCGGACGGCGTGGGCACGAC
The DNA here is from genome assembly GCA_041570315.1 of Longimicrobiales bacterium. Taxonomy (GTDB): domain Bacteria; phylum Gemmatimonadota; class Gemmatimonadetes; order Longimicrobiales; family Gaopeijiaceae; genus JBFFWJ01. The sequence goes on from JBFFWJ010000045.1 coordinate 11,262, forward strand.
GGGATACATCCGCAGGGTCTCTTGATACACTGCGTGGAGGTAGGGCAGGTCGACCAGCGTCTCCAGCGCTCCACCGGGTCGATCGTCGAGCTCCGCGTTCAGGCGGTCGAGCGCGGAGGGGCTGTGGGTCAGCCAGTGCAACGCCCACGCGAGCGCGATGGACGTGGTGTCCACGCCCGCGATCATGAGGGTGAACACGTGACCGGCGAGGTCGTCGTCCTTCATCTCCGCATCGTCCCACGATACGCCGGCCAGTTGGGTCAGGAGGCCCGGCCGCGACGGGTCCCCTCGACGCTCCTCCGCTTCCGCCGCGACCAGACGGGCGATCTCCGGCTGGAGGCGTCGGAAGTTCTGCCAGGGTCCCCAGGAGCCCCCGATGCTGGGCACGACCGACTGGCGGTAGGCGTCGACGAGCGCGCGGCCGGTCTCCGAGGTCAGGTCGCCGAACGTCAGATGGACGATGACCTGGAAGGCCAGCTCGTGAAAGTGCGGTCGGGGCGAGAACGGCTGGCCCACCGGCCATCTTCCGGCCATCTCCTCCGCGAGCCCCTGGATGACGTCACCGTGGGGAAGAACGGACTTGCGCTGCACCGGCCGGGACAGGACGGGCTTGTGCCGCTTGTGGTCGTCTCCGTCTCGTACGAGCACCGAGCGCTCGCCCATGACGTAGCTGTAGTGCTCGTTGTAGTGGCGAACCTCGAAGGCGTCTCTCGGAAGCCGGAAGATCTCCTTGATCACCTCCGGGTCGGAGACGAGAACCGACGCCCCGCGGGTCCCCAGGCTGAGCGAGACGAGGGGCCCGTACTCCCGGGCCAATGCCTCCCAGTACGCCGTGGGCTCCTCGACCCACCGCCGCACCTGCTCCGCCGACGGCTCGGTAGGGCCGGGGAAACGGGTCGGGGACATACCTATGCTCGACTCCTGATCGAGGATGCGCTCTCGGCTTGGGATGCACCCGGTCCGCGGCCGACTGGACTCCGGTCCGTCCCGGCAGGGGCCGGGGCGGACACGAAAAAACGTGCTGCCGGCTTGGGGGGGCGGCGTACAAGCCTATCATCACATTTACCCCTGTGGGGTCCCACCCACAACCTCCGTGTCGTCGAGCGGAGGTGACGGGCCCAGAGCGCAGGAGACCTCGGGGAGCTCGCCCGCCGAGTGGGAGGCGTCGGGGGGCGTGCCGGCGGCCTCCGGCCGCGGCGTCCGGCCGCGAAAGACCCCGTGTGCGGGGGGGCTGAGGGGAGCGGACCTCCGGACGGATCGCTCCGCGCCCGCAGGCCTCGTGCCACGGCGCCGCGAGC
>JBFFWJ010000046.1:0-12507 GCA_041570315.1 Longimicrobiales bacterium
GACTGAGCACCGCCCCGGGCTCGGGTCGGATCGACGCCGTCGCGGTCGGTAGCCCTCACCTCTCCTTACGGGAGCTCGAGGAGCTCTCCGGCCTCGTGGCGGGCCGGAGCCTCGAGGTGCCCTTCTACGCGTGCACGGCGCGCGGAACCCTGGCCGAGGCGGAGGCCCGTGGGCTGGCCGCCCCCCTGCGCGACGCGGGGGTCCAGATCGTCGTGGACACCTGCGTGGTGGTCACGCCGATCCTCCCGGAGAAGGGCGGCATCCTGATGACGAACTCCGGCAAGTTCGCCCACTACGGCCCCTCCAACACCGGATACGAGGTCGTGTACGGGAGCACCGAGGACTGCGTCCGCTCGGCGGCCCGGGGCGAGGTGGTTCGCGACGAGACGCTGTGGGCCTGGTGACCGGGCGGCCGCTGGTCCCGGGCAGGGGCTCGGGGCCGCTCCTGCGCCTGTCGGCGCCGATCAGCTTCTGGGGCGGTGTCGATCCGGTCACGGGAACGATCGCCGACCCCCGGCACCCGCAGCACGGGGCGTCGATCGCCGGCACCGTGCTGGCGATCCCCTCGGCGGTCGGCTCGAGCTCGTCGAGCGCCATCGCGCTCGAGCTGCTGCGCGAGGGTACGGCCCCGGCGGCGATCCTGATGGGCCGGGCCGACGCGATCCTCGCTCTCGGCATGGTGGTGGGGCGGGAGCTCGGATACGAGCCGATTCCCGTCGTGGAGCTCGACTTCGGTGCCCTGGACGGGATCGTGGACGGGACGCGCCTCGAGGTCGTCGAGGGTCGCGTGTCCTCGGCGCCCTGACCTGGCCGCGCGCAGACGGGGGCGCCGTGCGCCCGGACGGGCGCCGGGCCCGTTGCGGACCGGAGCGCCCTAGCGCTCGCGTCCCCATCCGGTCGCGATCGCGCCGACCAGCACGAGCCACAGGCCCCAGGAGTGCACGTTGTGCGCCCCCGCCTCCCACGGCGACACCCTCGGCATGCCGGGCACGCCGGCGGTCATCGCGGCGGCCAGGATCGTGGGGATGAAGAACGGGAGGAGGAACGGGTACGTGCAGACGGCCACGTCGAGGATGTTGGCGCGGCGGTAGGCCCCGACTCCGGCGGTCTCGCCGACGTCCCGCGCGAGCGGGCCCACCGTCAGGATCGCGACGCCCGAGTGCGTGGTGAGCGCGGTGGCCGCGCTCACGGAGCCGAAGATCCACCACTCCGCGTGCGATGCCGTCGTCGCTCTGTCACGGATGCGGCGGATCAGGCGATCGAGCAGGCCGGAGGCCTCGACCGCTCCGACGAGCCCCATGAGCAGGATCGTGAAGACCGAGACGCCCACGGCGCGCTCCATCCCCTCGAGAAGAATGCCCGTGGCGATGAAGCCGTCGCGATCGATCCCGATGAGGTCGGCCGGCCCGAAGCGCCCGAGCGCCAGCCCGAGAGCCGCCGCGGACACGATCCCGGTGAGGAGCCCCTCCACCAGGTGTCTGCCGCGCACCAGGAGCGCGAGCACGAGCAGCGGGATGGTGAGCATGGCGAGGCCGAGCGGATCGGGCTCGACGGGCAGGGCCGGTCCGGCTCCGGAGCCGCCCGCGGCACCGAAGAGCGCGAAGCCGGCGAGCGCCACCGCCGCCGCCGGAAGCGCGTAGCGGAGGCGCGATCGCACGACGCCGCCGAGATCGGCCTCCTGCGTCGTCGCGGAGGCGATCGTCGTGTCGGAGATCGGCGACACGTTGTCGCCGAAGGTCGCCCCCGCGAGGATGGCGCCGATCGTGAACGCGGGATCGGCCGCGGCCCCCGCCGCCGCGGGGTACAGCAGCGGCGCGCACACCAGGATCGTTCCCAGGCTCGTTCCGGTCGCGGTCGAGAAGATCGCGCAGACGAGGAAGGACACCGCGACGTAGACGCCTCCCCGCACACCGGCGGCGTCCGCCACCCAGACGAGGGCCTGGACGAGCCCGCTGTCGCGAAGGAGCACGCCCAGCACGCCGGCCAGGATCCACGCGAGCACCATCAGCATCACGAGCCGGCGGCTCATCCCGTCGATGATCGCGTCCGAGTAGCGGCTCCGGTCCCTGGCGAGCACGAGGCCGACCGCGATCGCCGCCAGGAGGACCGGCCAAAACCCCGTCTCGTCGGGGGCTCCCGAAAGGCCCAGCCAGCCCACGCCGGCCAGGAAGACCACGAAGGGGGCGAGCGCGCCGAGCGTTCCCCCGCGGAAGACGAGCTCGGAAGAGGTGGAAGCTCGTGGCACGGGGACGCTCGGAGGAGGGTCGTGTCGGCGGTCGCGACATCCTACGTTCGACCCGCCGGCGACGCACCCCACGCCACCGGCCGGCGCGCGCGCTCGGTTCCCGCCGGCCGGCATCCCCGAACCGGAGGTCGATCGTGACGGCACCCGACGAGTTCACCCTCTTCGACCTGAGGGTCGAGGTCGTGGCGGGAGACGGGCCCATGGTCTGCAACCACGCGGTGGGCGACTTCTTCGAGGTCTCCGGGGAGAACCTTCGCCTTCCGCCGGGACAGCCCTTTCCCATCTACCCGCTCGCCGCGCTCCTCCCGCTCCTTCCCGCGAAGCAACGTCCCACGCACCCCCACGATTGGATGACGACCGACATGGAGGTGGCGTGCCCCGATCCGCTCTGCGGCGCGCGCTTCCGGATCACGAGAACCGGCACCACTGTCTTCCGGCACTCGGAGGTCACGAGGGTGCCGCTGCACGGCGCCCCGGACGCGCCGGGCCCTTGATCCCGCGGCACGAGCTGGCGCCCGGCTACTCCGTGTCGCGGCTGATTCACGGAGGCTGGCAGTTCTCGGCCGGTCACCGCCTCGGGGGTCCTGAGCTCGACCATGCGCTCGACGTGCTGACCGCCTCCGCCGAGCTCGGCGTCACCACCTTCGACTGTGCCGACATCTACACGGGTGTCGAGGAGCTGTTCGGTCGCTTTCTGCGACGGTGGAGGAGCACGTCGGTCGCCGCCCCCATCCAGGTCCACACCAAGTTCGTGCCGGACGCCTCCGACCTGGGCCGTGTGGATCGGCGCTACGTCGAGAGGATCGTCGACCGATCGCTCGGCCGGCTCGGGGTCGAGACGCTCGACCTCGTGCAGTTCTACTGGTGGCGTGACGAGATCCCGGGCATGGAGGAGGCGGCCCGCTCGCTGGCGGAGCTCCGGGCGGCCGGGAAGATCCGCCACCTGGCGGCGACGAACTTCGACGTGGAGCACCTGCGCCGGATCGCGGACGCGGGTGTCACGCTCGTCGCCGACCAGGTCCAGTACTCGGCGCTGGACCGGAGGGCCGGGCGGGGGCTCGCGGAGTACGCCGGACGAGTCGGGATCAGCCTCCTCTGCTTCGGCGCGCTCGCCGGGGGCTTCCTGACGGATCGGTGGGCGGGGCGCCCGCCCCCCGCCCGTCCCGAGAGCCGCTCGCTCGTGAAGTACCGCCTGATCATCGACGAGTTCGGGGGCTGGGGGCCGTATCAGGAGCTGCTCGGCGAGCTCGAGGCGATCGGATCGGAGCTGGGGGTGACCGCCGCCGCCGTGGCGCTGCGCTTCGTGCTCGAGCAGCCGTCGGTGGGCGCGGTGATCGTGGGGGCGACCCGCTCGGGGCAGATGGAGCGCAACGCCGACGCGTTCGGGTTTCCCTGGACCGAGGCCGCGAGCGAGCGGATTCGCGCCCGCCTGGCGGAGGCCAGGGGTCCGGAGGGCCCGGTGTTCGGCCTCGAGCGGGACCGAACGGGCCGCCACGGACGAATCATGCGCTACGATCTCGGCCGGGGCTGAGCCCCGTCGCGGGACGGTCTCGCGCGAGCAGGGCGCACCTTCCCCCGGGTGCACGTGGCGGCCAGATTGCCCCCGTGAACGAGACCGGGGTCCTCAGAATTCCGCTTCCCGACGCGGCCGCCCGCGAGCGCATCGCCCGCGACCTCGAGACGAACCTGCTCGTCGAGGCGGGTGCGGGATCGGGAAAGACGACCGAGCTGGTGACACGGATGAGGGCCCTTCTGGCCTCGGGCACGGCCCGCATCGAGGAGATCGCCGCGGTCACCTTCACCCGCAAGGCGGCGGGTGAGCTCCGGGAGCGGCTCCAGATGAGGCTCGAGGAGGACCTTCGGGCGGCCCGTGCCGATGCGGCTGCCGATCCCTCGGCCACCGAGCGCCTGGGCCGGGCGCTGGAGCAGATCGACCGCGCCTTCGTGGGGACGATCCACTCGTTCTGCGCGCGGCTCCTGCGGGAGCGTCCTCTCGAGGTCGGGCTCGACCCGGACTTCGAGGAGGTCCCGCTCGAGGAGCGCACGATCCTGCGCCGGCGGTTCTGGGAGGCCTATCTGGAGCGGCTGACCCGCGACAGCGACCCCATCCTGGAGGAGCTGTCCCGCGCCGGGATCCGGCCCACGCGGCTCTCGGCCGCCTTCGAGCGCCTGGTCGACAACCCGGACGTCGAGTTCCCGGCCGAGGACAGCCGCCCACCGTCCGCATCGGAGATCACGTCGGTCCGCTCGGAGCTCGAGGCCATCGTCGATCACGGTTGGGAGCTCATGCCGGAGCGCGAGCCGGCTCCGCAATGGGATTCGCTCCAGCGCAAGCTTCGAACGCTGCACTTCACGCGTGGCGTCACGGGTTGGAAGGAGTCGGCGGACTTCTTCGAGGCGCTCGCCGCGCTCTGCAAGCCGGCCGGCCCTGGACATCGGATCGTGCAGAAGCGCTGGAGGGAAGCGGGGCTCGCCGTGGCCCTGAGGGACCGCGTGAACGCCTTCGCCGTGGGGGACACCCCCGCGCGGCGTGTGCTCGAGCGTTGGTACGCCCACCGCTACGCCCTGGCGATCCGCCTCGCCCGCCACGCCGCGGCCGATTTCGCCTCGCATCGGCTCAGGACGGGCCGTCTGGACTTCCAGGACCTGCTCGCTCTGGCCGCCCGCCTGCTCCGCACGGACCCCTTGGCGCGCCGTCAGCTCGGGGAGCGCTACCGCTGGCTCCTGGTCGACGAGTTCCAGGACACCGACCCGCTCCAGGCGGAGATCGTCCTCCTCCTCTCCTCCGAGCCCTCGACGGCCTCAGAGGGCGGGGAGGGGGGTGACACCGCGGCGGAGGTCGTCGCTGGACAGCGACCCGCGGGCGAGGCCGATTGGCGGGAGGCGGTGCCTCGGCCGGGGGCGCTGTTCGTGGTGGGGGACCCCAAGCAGAGCATCTATCGGTTCCGGCGCGCCGACATCCAGCTCTACGGGTTCGTCAAGGAGAGGTTCGCGGCGTTCGGGGATGTGGTGGAGCTCACCGCCAACTTCCGGTCGCGCCCCCCCATCGGTGACCTCGTGAACGAGGTCTTCGACGGACCGGGGTTCTTCCCGGAGCAGGCCACGGCCGAGCAGGCCCCCTTCGAGGCGCTGAACACGCGCCCTCCGGTCGATCCGGTGGTCGAGGAGGGTGTCTTCGTCTACGACATCGAGCCCGAGGCCGCCAACCGGGCCGCCGCCGCGGCGGACGACGCGGCGCGCATCGGCACCTGGATCCGCGGCCGCGTCGACGCCGGTGAGCGCAAGCCCGGGGACTTCCTGATCCTGACGCGGCGACGGGGACAGATCGCCGCCTATGCCCGGGCGCTCGAGGAGCGCAGCGTCCCGGTGCAGGTGACGGGCGCGGGCGTGGGTGCGGAGGACGAGATCCTCGAGCTCGAGATCCTCCTGGAGTGCATGATCGACCCCGGCAACCCGGTGCGCGTGCTGGCCGTGCTGGTCGGCCTCTTCTTCGGGGTGGACTACGAGCAGCTGGTGGCACACCGGCTCTCGGGAGGCCGGCTGGACGTGGTGCGCCCCGGAGACCAGGGCGACGAGCGCGTGCTCGAGGCGCTGCGTGCCCTTCACGGCTGGTGGAAGTGGTCGATCGCGGAGCCGGCGGACGTCTTCGTCTCCCGTCTGGTCGACGAGCTCGGCTTGCTGCCGTACGCGGCTGCGGGCGACCTCGGCGTCCTCCGGGCCGGGGCCCTCGTCTACGGGCTGGACGCCGTGCGGGCCGCCGCGCTCGGGGGTGACGCGTCCCTTCCCGGGGCGCTGTCGGCGCTGCGCGCCGCCCTGGAGCTCACGGAGGCCGAGGCTCCCCTGGAGCCGGGCCGACCGGACGTCGTCCGGCTCATGAACCTGCACCAGGCCAAGGGCCTGGAAGCCGACGTGGTCATTCTCGCCGACCCGTCGCACTCCAAGGACCGGCCGCCGGAGGTGCACACCGAGCGGCGCGCCGACGGCAGGGCGGCCGGCTGGATCAAGGTCGCGGAGCCCCGGGGCGGATTCGGCGGCGACCGCCTGCTGGCCGTGCCGGAGGGCTGGGAGGCCAAGGAGGAGGAGGAGCTTCGGTTCGAGCGGGCCGAAGAGGTCCGCCTCCTCTACGTGGCCGTGACGCGGGCGCGTGAGGAGCTCGTCGTGGCCCGGTGGCCAGGGGGCACGAAGGACTCTCCCTGGGCCCCGCTGGAGCCGTGGCTCGAGAAGCGGGCTACCCGACTCGAGCTCGAGGCGCGCGCGCCGGAGGGACGTGAGCGGCTCGACCTCGGGTCGGCGGCGGCGGCCGGCGCCGCCGAGCAGGCGGCCCGGACGCTCTCCGCCATGGCGGCGCCGCGCTTCGAGCATACGTCGGTCACGGCGCTCGCCAAGGACCGGGACGAGGGCGGGAGCGGGGACGCGGCGCCGCGTGGAGGGGGGACCGGCGTCGAGCTGCGGGGCCTCACGTGGGGTAGCGCGGTGCATGGCGCGCTGGCCGCCGCCGCGCGGGCGGGAACGTCTGAGGAGGGCCTGCGGGCCACCTGCCGTGACCTCCTGGTGGAGCAGGGCCGGCCGCTCGACGACCATGGGGAGCCGGTGGAGCTGGTGGAGCTGCTCGAGCTCGTGCGAGCCGTGCGCGCGTCCGAGCTGTGGGCTCGGGCCGACGCCGCGGAGCGCCGCCTGGTCGAAGTCCCGTTCGCCGCGCCGGACGTCGCCGGCTTCGAGGAGCTTCCCGCGCCGACCGAGCCGTCTCGGGCCGAGGCTCGCGGGAAGGAGCGGAGGCAGCTCGACCTCTTCGCCGAGCCCCCCGCCGGGTCGGCCGCCCGAGGCGAGGAGCAGCCCGAGCAGGTCGGCCCAGGCGATGCCGCCCGTGTCCTGGAGGGCGTGATCGACCTGGCCTTCCGCGAGCCGGACGGATGGGTCATCGCCGACTACAAGACCGACGTGGGCACCGATCCCGACTTCGCTGCGCGCGCCACGAGCTACCGTCGCCAGGTCGAGTTGTACGCGCGGGCGTGGTCGGATCTCACGGGCGAGCACGTCAAGGAGCGTGTGCTCTTCTACACGGCCCAGGGCCGTATCGAGCTGTGGTGAGGATCGATTCCCGGACGCCGATCCCCCTCCGCGCGTCCCCGCGCCTCACCCCCGTGCTCGCCGCGGTATGGATCGGGCTTGGGTGGCTCGCGTCACCCGCCGGCTCGGCGTCGGCACAGGAGCCGCCGCGTACCCGGCTGGTGCTCCTGGGTACCGGTACCCCCAACGCGGATCCGGAGCGCTCGGGGCCCGCGACGGCCGTCGTCGTCGACGGGCGCGCCTATCTCTTCGACGCGGGCAGCGGTGTCGTCCGGCGCGCGGCGCAGGCGGCTCGTGACCGGCAGATCCCCGCTCTCCTACCGCCCAACCTCGAGCTCGTCTTTCGTACGCACTTGCATTCGGATCACACGGTGGGCCTGCCCGACCTGCTGCTGGGGCCTTGGGTCCTGGGCAGGAGGGAGCCGCTGAGCGTGCTCGGGCCGCGAGGGACCGGACGGATGATGGACGGGATCCTCGCGGCCTGGTCCGCCGACATCGGCATCCGGCTCGACGGGCTCGAGCCCCGCGGCCAAGACGCGGACGCGTACCGGGCCGTGACCCGCGAGATCGGTCCGGGTCTCGCGTACGAGGACGACCTGGTCCGCGTGACCGCGCTGGCCGTGTCGCACGGCTCCATCGAGCACGCGTTCGGCTATCGGATCGAGGCGCCCGACCGGACGATCGTCATCAGTGGCGATGCGACACCGAGCTCGGCGATCGTCGATGCGTGCGATGGGTGCGACATCCTGCTGCACGAGGTCTTCAGCGCGGAGCGCCTCGCGACGCGTCCGGCCGAGTGGCGGGCGTACCACACCGCCTTTCACACCTCCACGGTGCAGCTCGCCGACATCGCCAACCGCGCTCGACCGGGTCTGCTCGTCTCGGGTCGCGATCTCGACGTCTACTGATCGCGCGCCGCCGGTTCCTCGGGGGTGGTGGCGACGGCGATGCGGCCGCCGTCATCGACCCGGAGGGTGAGGATCGCCCCCCGGTGGTCGCGGGGATCGACCCCCGGCAGGGTGGCGCGCACCCTCCGGGAGCCCTCGAAGATCGTGACCTCGACGTCCACGGGGTGAGCGCCGGGGAGACCGAAGTGCACGGGCAGGTCCGACTGGGCGTCGTAGCCCGAGCCCGTGTCGACGATCCGTGTGCCGAGCAGGCGCTGCGAGCCCGCGGCGTACACGCGCACCTCCGCTCCCGGCCGGGTCGCGCGCCCGTCGCCGTCGAGCACCCTGATCTGCAGCGAGTGCCCGGAGTACTCCGGGCGCAGGAGGTTCTGCAGCAGCTGGTGCGTCCCGTCGGCGGCGACTCCGGCGAGGGCGAGGTCGAGGTCCCCGTCGAGGTCGAAGTCGACCCAGCTCGCCCCGTGGCTCGCGTTCAGCGCGAGGAGAGCCGCCGGCGTGACGTCGACGAACTCGTCCGACCCCTCGCGCCTCACGAGCCAGTCGCGAAAGTGCTGGCCGCCGCCGACCGTGCCGTTCACGAAGAGGTCCGGCATGCCGTCGTTGTCGAAGTCGCCCCACGCGCAGGTGTCGAAGCGCGAATCGATGGCGAGGCCGAGCTCCGGGGCGACGTTGCGGAAGGGAGCCTCGACGTCGTCGCCCCGCTCGAAGAGGGCGTTGGGCCCGTAGTTCGCGAAGAAGACGTCGAGGTCTCCGTCGTTGTCGTAGTCGGCCACGCACGGGCGGACGGACCCCTGCGCCTCGTCCCCCAGCGCCCGGCCTCCGTCGCGCAGGATGGCCTCCCCTGCCCACGGCTCGAACCCCGTGCCTGTCTGGGTCAGGAGCCCGTTGGCGTCGCCGTTCATGTTCGCCACGAGCAGGTCCAGGCGGCCATCGCCCAGGTCGAACCAGACGGCGCCGACGCTGCGCCGCGTGTCCCCGACCCCGAGCGCCGCGCCCACCTCGTGGAAGCCGTCCGGGCCCCCGTTCTCGAAGAGGAGGTTGGCCCGGTCGCGCATCGCGAGAAAGAGATCGAGATCGCCGTCCTCGTCGTAGTCGACCCAGGACGCCTGCCGGGTCGTGCCCTCCCGGAGCTGCAGGCCGACCTGGGCGGCGACCTCGACGAAGCCGGCCGCGCCGTCGTTGCGGTGAAGCGCCGTAACGGGCGCCTCGCCCGCGTACCCCAGGAGGAGGTCGGGATCGCCATCGGCGTCGAAGTCGCCCCAGGCGGCGGTCCGCACCGAGCGCTCCACCTCGAGCCCGAGCTCGGCGGCCACGTCGACGAACCCGTCGATGCGATCGTTGCGGTAGAGCCGGCTGCGGGTGCGGTCGAAGCCGACGAAGCGGTCGGGATCACCGTCGCCGTCGATGTCCGCCCAGGCGTCGGTCAGCGCCCCGCCGTCCTGGAAGAGCTCGGGCTGCCACGGCGCGAAGGCGACCGGCTCGGGCGCCCGGCCGTCGAGGCATCCCGCCCCCGCCACGGTGGCGACGAGCGCGCACGTCGTGGCCGAGCGAAGCCTCACCCGTTCCGGCCGAGGTCGTGAGGGCATACCGTCCGGAGCCCCGCTCGCGCCCTGGAGCGGCGCACCCTCAGCGCCGCTCGTACAGAACCTCCCCGTCGACGATCGTCATGTCGATCTCGACGTCCATGATGCGATCGGGGTCGATGGTCAGGAGGTCCTCGGACAGGACGACCATGTCGGCCAGCATGCCCGGCTCCAGCGTCCCCTTCACGTCCTCCTCGAAGGTGAGCCAAGCGGCGTTGGCGGTATAGCCGCGGATCGCCTCCTCGATCGAGATCGCCTCCTCCGGCGCGTAGACCTCGCCCGACATGCCCTTGCGCGTGACCGCCGCGTAGAGCCCGACCAGGGGATCGATGGGGAGGATGTCGCTGCTCAGCGCCATGAAGATCCCGTGGTCCATCGGGATCTTCACCGGGTTGTTGTGGGCCAGCCGTTCCCCGTCGAGGTTCTCCACGTACCGTCCCTCCAGCGTGTACGTGAAGTTCGGCTGCTGGCTGATCGCGATGCCGTGCTCGGCCATCAGCTCGAGGGTCCGCTCCGGCGGCGTGACCGTGAAGTGGTTGAGGTAGTGCCGGTGGTCGTCGCGCGGGTTGCGCTGCAGCGCGTCGACGAAGGCATCCACGGTGAGCTCGATCGCCGCATCCCCGATGGCGTGGAAGCCGAGCTGCCAACCGAGCGCGTGCGCCTCGTGCACGAGTTGGCGCAGCTCGTCCTCGGGCACGTTGAGCAGGCCCCGGTAGTCGCCCCGACCCCGGTACGGCTCGATCGTGTACGCCGCGGGCCCGGTGAAGCCTCCGTCGACAAGCACCTTGATGCCCCCGACGCGGAGCCGGTGGTCGCCGTCGCCGCTCCTGCGTCCGAAGGCGGCCAGCTCGTCGGCGCCCACCCAGCGGATCTGCACCGCCGCCCTGGGCAGCTCGCCTCCGAACTCCTCGTAGATGCTCTCCCAGCGGGCGAATCCCTCCGGGGTCTCGCCGGCCTGCACGACGCTCGTGATCCCGAGCGCGAGCTGGTCGCGCAGCGCCTGGACGTGGGTCTCCCGCAGCTCCTCCGGCGTCGCGTCGGGCACCAGCCGGCCGACGATGCCCTGGCGCTCGCGAATGACGCCGTTGAGCTCCCCGCTCTCGTCGTACTCGATCACGCCACCCTCCGGCTGCGGCGTGCTCCGGTCGACCCCCGCGAGCGCGAGCGCGAGCGAGTTGGCCACCGCGCTGTGCCCGCCGGCCCGGGTGAGGAGGACCGGGTTGTCCGGCGCCGCCTCGTCGAGGTCCGGCCGCAGCGGCCGGCGTCCCTCCGCGAGCTCGTCCTCGCTCCACCCGTAGCCCGTGATCCACTCGCCCTCGCCCAGCTCCGCGATCTTCGCGCGGATCAGCGCCTGGATCTCCGCGATCGACTCCGTGCCGGCCAGGTCGATGTGACGCCTCGCGTTGCCCCGGATGTGCGTGTGCGAGTCGTTGTAGCCCGGGACGACGAGCCGGCCCCCGAGGTCGACGGTCCGCGTCGCGTCGTACCGGTCCGCCAGCTCCGCTCCTCCGACCGCGAGCACTCGGCCGTCCCGCACGACGATCGTCTCGTGGATCGAGAAGGCCTCGTCGGCGATCGCGACCTTGCCGCCGGTGAGCACCAGGTCGGCGGGCTCGCCGCCGCCGCAGGCCGCGAGGACAGCCGCGATGACGAGCGCGAAGGGACGTGGGTGGCGCATGGGGCTTGCTCCTCGAAGGGGCAACCGGTGCGAGCTCGAAGGCCGCGGCCGAAGGATGCACGCCATGCTGGGACGCTGTGGCGCGCCCCGCAAGCGCCGACCTCCGGGGCTGAACGCGCGTGCGCCGACGCGGTCAGAGGCCGGCGTCGAGCGCCCGCCCCAGCGCTTCCAGCCCGGCCTCCAGAGCGCTCCGCTCGCCGCCGACCGCGACGCGGACGTGCCCGGGCTCGCCGAAGAGCCCGCCCGGCGTGACGCCCACGTCGAAGTCGCGTGCCGCCCGTTCGGTGAAGGGCTGGGAGTCGGCCACACCGATCAGCCTGGGAAAGCCGACGGAGCCGCCGTCCGGCGGGACCCACTCCAGCTCGGGCCGGCTGCCCACGAAGTCGGAGAGGAGGCGGGCCCCGGGCCGCAGGATGCTCCGGGCCCGCTCGAGGAGGGCGTCGAGCCCCTGGAACGCCGCCGCTCCCAGGGTGTCGGAGGGCATCGAGCCCACGGCGTCGACCACGTCGCGGACGCGCAGGGCGCGCTCCACCGTGCCCGCGTCCGCGAGCAGCCAGCCCACGCGCAGACCCGAGAGCCCGTAGGACTTGGTGAGGCTGTTGACCGAGACGAAGACGTCGTCGCGCCGCGCCGCCGGGGCCGTATCGACGCCTTCGAGCACGTCGAGGTAGACCTCGTCGACGAGGACCTTCGCGCCCGCCGTGCGCGCCAGGTCGGCCACGGCCGCGAGCGCTTCGGGATCGGCGCACACGCCCGACGGATTGTGCGGGTTGGTCAGGACGACCACCCGGGTGTCGGGGGTGAGCGCAGCCTCCACAGCCGCCGGATCGAGCGCGAAGCGTCGGGACCATCCCCGCGGAAAGGTGCGAACCTCCGCTCCCAGAAGGCGCGCGGCCCCGATGTGCGGGTCGTACCCCGGCCACTCGCACAGGACGGTGTCGCCGGGGCGTATGAGCGCCGAGAGCGCGAGAAAGGTCGCGCCGGACGCGCCCGACGCAGTGCAGACGCGCTCCACGCCCACCCCGTAGC
>JBFFWJ010000047.1:0-12497 GCA_041570315.1 Longimicrobiales bacterium
GCCGAGCGGCTAGTGGAGTCCCTCCGACGCCTCGCGCACACCGAGCGTGGGGAGGCGCGGCGACACCGGGGTGGGACGACCCAGGAAGAGAGCCGCCGCTGCGAGGAGTCCCAACGCAGGCTGGCCCATCACTGACCGGCAGGCGGCGGCAGGATCACCTTGTCGAGCACGTGGATGACGCCGTTGCGAGCCGCGATGTCCACCGCGACGACCGAGGCGTGGTTCACGAAGACCGTCGAGCCGGCGACGGAGATCGCCACGTCGTCACCGTTGGCCATCGTGGCGGACGTCAGCCCGACGACCTCGGCCGACGTGACCTCGTCGGCGATGACGTGGTAGAGAAGGACGTCGGCGAGAGACGCCGGATCGGCCAGGAGCGCGGCCAGATCCGCCTCGGGAAGCGCCGCGAAGGCGTCGTCGGTCGGGGCGAAGACCGTGAACGGACCATCGCCCTCGAGCACGCCCGTCAGATCCGCCACCTCGAGCGCCGCCAGGAGGGTCTGGAAGGAGCCCGCGTCCTCCGCCGTCTGAACGATGTCGAAGACGATCTCCGGCAGGAGCACCTCGTCGATCACGTGCACGATGCCGTTGACCGCCGCGATGTCCGTCGCGATCACCGTGGCGTCGTCGAGCATCACGGAGCCGCCGTCGACCGAGACGGCGATGTCTTTGCCGTTGAGCGTCGGCGCCGTGCTCAGCCCCACGACCTCCGTGGAGGTGACGAGATCGGGGGTCACGTGGTACGTGAGCACGCGGGTCAGGAGGTCGACGTCGGCGAGGAGGTCGTCGACGACCCCGGACGGGAGCGCCTCGAAGGCCGCGTTCGTCGGAGCGAAGACGGTGAACGGTCCGTCGCCCTGCAGCGTTCCGACGAGATCGGCCGCGGACAGCGCGGCGACCAGCGTGGTGAAGTCGTCCGAGCCCGTGGCGATGTCGACGACCGTGGGCAGCGGCTCGGGCAGGAGCACGGCGTCGATGACGTGGATGATCCCGTTCGTCGCCTCGATGTCGACCACGGTGACGGACGCGCCGTCCACCATGACCGAGCCGCCCTCGACCGTGATCTGCACCGAGGCTCCGTTGAGCGTCTCCGCGCTCGGGAGCGTGACCACGACGTCCGACGTGACCGCCCCGGCCACGACGTGGTAGGTGAGGATGTCGGTGAGGCGGTCGGTATCGGCGAGCAGCGCCTCGATCGTGTGGGCGGGCAGCGCCGCGAAGGCATCGTCCGTCGGCGCGAACACCGTGAACGGCCCGTCGCCCCCGAGGAAGTCGGTGAGCCCGGCCGCGCCCAGCGCCGCCAGGAGCGTCCCGAAGCCTCCGGCGTCCTGCGCGGTCTGGATGACGTCGAAGACGACCTCGGGGAAGAGGACGTCGTCGATCACGTGGATCACGCCGTTCGTCGCCTCGATGTCGGTCGCGATCACCGTCGCGTCGTCGATCATGACCGTGCCGCCCCCGGCGGTGATGGTGACATCGGCGCCGTTGACCGTCGTGGCCGAGGAAAGCCCGACGACCTCGGAGGCCAGAACCCGGCCGGGAACGACGTGATAGAGCAGCACGCGGGTCAGGAGCTCGGGATCGGCCAGAAGGGCATCGAGCGCTCCATCGGGCAGCGACGCGAAGGCGTCGTCGGACGGTGCGAACACGGTGAAGGGGCCGTCGCCCTGGAGCGTGCTGACGAGGCCGGCCGCCTGCAGGGCCGACACGAGCGTGGAGAAGTCACCGCTCGCGACGGCGACGTCCACGATGTTGGGGTCCCCGGCGGCGATCGGCGTGGGTGCCTCGGACGAGCAGGCACCGACCGCCAGCGCCAAAGCCAGAACCGTGCCGGGGACCGCAGCTCTCGGGAAGGACATGTATAACTCCAGTTAAAATAATCATAGACAATCGATGAACGCATCATGCTCGATACTCAGGCGCGTGTCAAGGTTTTGTTGAACACAACATGGACATTCCCGGCCTACCTCCGGCCCGGGCAGCGCGCCCCGGTCGTTGGAGCCGGCTGCGGACCCGGCCGCTCATCCTCGTCGTCGGGCGGCCTGAGGCGTCGCCCCGGGGGCGTTGCGGAGCGGGGAGCGCCCGATCACCTTTCGGCGCAGAGCGACGGCGTTCACCCCGGGCGGGGAGCCCGCCGCTCCCTCCCAGGGGCCATGACCGATCCTCACGCGAGGCCGGCGGGTGCCCCGCCCGCGCGCGCGATGGACGACGCTACCGCTTCCACATCCTCGAGCTCCACGTCCCGGGTCCGGGCGTACTACGAGCTGACCAAGCCGGGCATCACGGGATACGTGATGATCACGGCCGGCGTGAGCGCGTCCGTCGCTTCGGGAGGCCGCATCGGGCTCGCGCTCGCGGTGCACACGATGGTGGGCATCGGGTTGGCCACGGCGGGCGCGCTCTCCCTCAACCAGTTCGTCGAGCGAGAGGCCGATGCCGTGATGCGCCGGACACGGAATCGGCCGCTGCCCACCGGGCGCGTGACGCCGACCGAAGCGCTCGCGTTCGCCGGCGTCCTGCTCCTCGGGGGCCTCGCGTACATGTCCATCGCGCTCGGGGCGCTCCCCGCGCTGCTCGCGGCCGCCAGCGCGCTCGTGTACCACGCGGTGTACACGCCGCTCAAGAGGCGCTCCTACGTCGCGACGCTCGCGGGCGCCGTGCCGGGCGCGCTGCCGATGCTCATCGGGTGGACCGCGGCGACCGCCACGTTCGACCGCGGCGGCGGCGCGCTCTTCGCCATCGGATACCTGTGGCAGCTCCCGCACGTCCTGGGCCTCGCGTGGATGCTGAGGGACGACTACGCGCTCGTCGGCTTCAAGCTCATCCCGAGCGGGGGAGCGCGGGCGATCGGCGCGCAGATGGTCGCCTCCACGACGCTCCTCCTGCCCGTGAGCTGGTCCCCGACGCTCCTGGGCCTGACCGGCACCCCGTACCTGGTCGTCGCGACGCTCCTGGGGCTCGCGTTCCTGGCGACCGCGGTCGGGGCGGCGCGAGATCTCACGGAGCAAGCCGCCCGCCGGGTCTTCCTCGCCTCCCTGCTGTATCATCCGTTGCTGCTGGGGGCCATGCTGTTCGACACGATCCGCCCGTGAGAGACGGGCGGGGCGAGGCGAGGGCGGGCCGGGGCGGCATCCCGTTTCTGCGGAGGAACACGCCGTGCGCCACTCCCTGATCGTCGCCGCCCTCGTCCTCACGATCCCGATCTCCCTCCGGGCGCAGGACACGCCGCGCCCCCGAGCCCGGGATCTCGGCATCACCGTGGGTGTCTTCCAGCCGGGCCCCAACAACGCGATCACGGACGTCGACGGGGTCCGGGTCGGCCACGAGACCGTGGTGCGGCCGCCCGACGTGCGCACGGGCGTCACCGCGATCGTGCCGCACGGCGGCAACCCGTACCTGTCGCGCGTGCCCGCGGCCGTCCACGTCGGCAACGGGTTCGGCAAGCTCCTCGGAGTGACGCAGATCCGTGAGCTCGGGGAGATCGAGACGCCGATCCTGCTCACCTGCACGCTGTGCGTGTGGAAGGCGGCCGACGCGATGGTCGGGTGGATGCTCGCCCGCGACGACATGCAGAGCGTGCGGTCGCTGAACGCGGTGGTCGGGGAGACCAACGACGGCGGCCTCAACGACATCCGCTCGCGGCCGATCGAGCCCCGTCACGTGGTCGCCGCGCTCGAGTCGGCGAGCGTCGGCCCGGTGGAGGAGGGCGCCGTCGGAGCCGGCGCGGGCACCGTAGCCTTCGGCTGGAAGGGCGGCATCGGCACGAGCAGCCGCGTCCTTCCGGAGAGCCTCGGCGGCTATACGGTCGGCGTCCTCGTGCAATCGAACTTCGGGGGGATCCTGCAGATCGCCGGCGCGCCGGTGGGCGTCGAGCTCGGGCAGTACTCCTTCTCGGCGCAGGTCGGGAGCGACGCGGAGCACGACGCCGCCGGCGACCCTCAGGAATGGGGCTCGATCATGATGGTGGTCGCGACCGACGCGCCGCTGTCGGACCGCAACCTCGAGAGGATCGCGCGCCGGGCGGTCATGGGGCTGTCGCGGACCGGATCGTTCGCGAGCAACGGCTCCGGCGACTACGTGATCGCCTTCTCGACCGCGAGCGGCGTGCGACGCTCCACCACGGGCGGCGTGCACGCCTACGACGACCTCGCCAACGGCAGCGTGAGCGCGCTCTTCGAGGCCACGGTCGAGGCGACGGAAGAGTCGATCTACAACTCGCTCCTCAAGGCCGAGACCGTGACGAGCAACGGCCGCACCGTCCAGGCGCTGCCCATCGAGGAGACGATCGAGGTGCTGCGGCGCCACGGCGTCGTGCGCTGAGCCGGACGGAGCGCCCGCCTCCGGCTTTCGCCAATCCGGAGGGAGCCCGTAGTCTTCCCTCGGCATCCGGCATCCGTCGCCCTTCTGCTCCGGGGTCTGGCTTGAAGACGTCGAACGTCACCGCGACGGAGGGAACGCGAAGCCAGCGCGGCGCGGCGCGCGGCCCGGAGTCCGACCGCTCGGTCTTCACGCTCGGGCCTGCCCACCCGTGAGCCCCGTCGAGCTCGACTGGGCGGTCCGCGCCGAGATCTACCGCGTCTTCGCGGAGCGGGGCAGCGCGCCCGTCGTCGGCGAGCTGGCCGCCGCGGTCGGTGGCACCGAGCACCGGGTGCGCGACTCGCTCCAGGCCCTCTTCGAGGCCCACGAGATCGCCCCGCTTCCGGGCGGCGCGGGCGTCTGGATGGCGCATCCGTTCTCCGCCGTCCCGACCGACTTCGTCGTCCGGACCCCGGAGATGACCTGCTACGCCAATTGCGCCTGGGACGCCCTCGGGGTTCCCGCCATCCTCGGCACGGACGGCTGGACCCGCACGCACTGCGCGCACAGCGGCGAGCCGATGGAGTTCGGCGTGCGCCGCGGGCGCGTCGAGGGAGACGAGGGCGTGGCCCACTTCCTGACTCCGCTCCGGGAGGCCTGGACCGACATCGGCTTCACCTGACGCCACTACCTCGCCTTCCGGTCGGAGGGGGACGTGCAGGCGTGGCTCGAGCGCACCGGCCACCCGCGCGGGGCCGTCGTGCCCCTCGCCCGCCTGTGGGACCTGGCGCAACGCTGGTACGCCGGCCGCGGCGACCCCGGGTGGCGCGGCCGGAGCGCCGACGAGGCACAGGCGATCCTGGAGTCCGTGGGGCTGACCGGACCGTTCTGGCGTCTCGCCTGAGGGCCGGACGGCTCGACCGCCCGGCCTGCGCCTCGGACAGCCGTGAAACAGGGCGGGCGTCGCGGCCGGGGCGCACCGGGGCCGGGGATCGCGCACGACGCGGCAACGCTCACGGGTGAGGCCGAGGCGCGGCGAGTAGCCGGCCGGCCCTCGGGCCCGTACCCTACCGGAGCGATCCTCGCTGCGGGGACGTGCCGGCCGGCAGCCGCCCCCTCCGAGCCCGCCCGCGTCGAGCACCGGACCCATCCGCCAGGAGACACACATGACCAGGACGACCCTCCTCCGAGCCGCCACGCTGGCGACGCTCTTCGGCGCGGGATACCTGCTGGGGAGCCTGCGCTCGTCAGACGGGGAGCTGAGGGCCGAGGCCGCCGCGGTCCCGGCCGAGCAGCCGGTCCGGGTCTTCGAGCTGCGCACCTACACCGCCGCGGAGGGGAAATTCGACGACCTCCTCCGGCGCTTCCGCGACCACACGCTGCGGATCTTCGAGAAGCACGGGATGACGAACGTCGGCTACTGGACCCCCCAGGACGAGCCGCTGTCGGCGAACACGCTCATCTACCTCCTCGCCCACCCGTCGCGGGAAGCGGCCGACGCGAGCTGGAGGGCGTTCGGCGGCGACCCCGAGTGGCAGCAGGTGGCCGAGGAATCGCAGCGCGACGGCCGTCTCATCGCCGGCTTGGAGCGCGTCTTCCTCGACCCGACCGACTTCTCGCCGATGCGCTGAGGGGACGGCGGCCGGCGCGCCACCGGGGCCGCGCGACCGGCTCAGGCGGCCGAGGGTCCCCCGGTCGCGCGCACGACGCCCGTCTCCCCGAGCGCCCGGATCTCCCCGTCCGACCAGCCGGCCTCCCGCAGGACCTCGGCGGTGTGCTCGCCCAGCTCCGGCGCCCCCCGCCGCGCCGTCCCGGGGGGCGCGCCGGAGAGCTTCACCGGCGTGCCCAGCGACCGCACCGTCCCCAGCCGGGCGTGCTCGACCTCGATCACCAGCTCGCGCGCCGCCGTGTGGGGGTGCTCCAGCATCTCTCCCACCGTCGACACGGGGCCGGCCGGGACGCCCGCCTCCTCGAACGCGGCGAGCCACGCCTCCGTCGTCCTGCGCTTCAGGAGTGGGGACAGCGCGTCCACGAGCTCCGCCAGGTGCTCCATCCGGTCGCGGTTGCGGACGAAGCGCGGATCGTCGCGCAGGTGGTCCGCGGCGAGCGCGCGGGTCAGCCGCGTCCACGTCGCCTCGTTCGAGGCGCCGACGTTGATCCAGCCGTCCGCGGTGGGGAAGGCCTGATAGGGCGCGGCGAGCGGGTGGGCCGACCCCATGGGCCCCGGTGAGACGCCGGAGGCCAGAGCGATCGCGCTCTGCCAATACGTGAGCGTGACGCCGGCCTCGAAGAGAGAGGTGTCGACGAGCTGGCCCCGCCCCGTGCGCTCCCGCTCGAGGAGCGCCGCGGCGACGCCGAAGGCGGCGAGGATCCCGGCCGTGATGTCGGTGACGGGAGCGCCGACCTTCACGGGCTGGCGGCCCGGGCCCTCGCCCGTGATGCTCATCAGGCCCGACAAGCCCTGCGCGACGAGGTCGAACCCGGGCCGATCCGCGAGCGGACCGGTCCGGCCGAATCCGGTGATCTGGCAGTACACGAGCCGGGGGTTGGCGGCGGACAGCGTGTCCCAGCCGAGGCCGATCCTCTCCATCGTGCCCACCCGGAAGTTCTCGATGAGCACGTCGGCCTCCCCGGCCAGCCGCCGCACGACCTCGACTCCGCCCGCCGCGCGGAGGTCGACGGCGATGCCGCGCTTGCCCCGGTTCAGCATCATGAAGGCGGCCGATTCCCCGCCGATCTCCGGGGGGACGAAGCCGCGCGTGCCGTCACCGGTCGGCAGGCGCTCGACCTTGACGACGTCCGCGCCCATGTCCGCGAGCATGAGGCCGCACACCGGGCCGGCCATGATGTGCGCGAGCTCGAGGACGCGGACGCCGCTCAGCGGACCGGGCACGTCGCTCCCGTGGCCGCACGGGGCGTGCGGCTCGCCCGGCGGAGGGGCGGCCGGACGGGCGCCCGCCCGGTCATCTCCTCACTCGCCCCGGAACTTCGGGGTGCGCTTTTCCAGGAAGGCCGCCCGACCCTCGCGGTAGTCGCTCGTCTCGAAGGCGGCGTGCGCCTCCTCCCGCTCCTCGCTCGTCAGGGGCCGGCGCTGCTGAAGGCGCCGGATGAACTTCTTGTGCCAGCGGTTCACCAGCGGGGCGCCCGCGGCGATGCGCGCGGCGAGCCCGTACCCCTGCTCGACCACCGCGGCGTCCGGCCAGACCCGGTTGACGAGGCCGACGGTCTTGGCGTGGTCCGCGTCGATCAGCTCCCCGCTCAGCAGGAGGTCGAGCACCGGGCTGGGGCCGAGCAGCTGCAGGAGCGGCTCGAGCTCGTCGTGCGACATCGTCAGCCCGAGCCGGTTGATCGGGGCACCGAAGCGGCTCGACTCGCCGCACACGCGCAGGTCGCAGCAGGCGGCGATCTCGAGCCCTCCCCCGACGCAGATCCCCTCGATGACGGCGACCGTGGGGTGCCTGCACCCCCTGATCGCGCGCATGGCCTCCGAGATCGCCTCGGAGTAGGCGCGCACGTCCTGCGGGGCGTCGCGCTGCTCGGGAAACGCCGCGATGTCGGAGCCGGCCGAGAAGGCGCGCCCGCCCGCGCCCGTGACCACCACGACCTGCAGGGCGCTCCGCTCGGACAGCTCGCGCAACGCGGCCGCCAGCGACCGCCACCCGTCGAGGTCGAGCACGTTGTGACGCTCGGGCTGATCGAGGCGTACGGTCGCGATCGGCGTCGCGACTTCGACACGAACCTGAGAGCTCATCGATAGAAGATCTCCACGAGCGCCATCGGTACCATAGGTACGTATGTGACGAGGAGCAGCATCGCGACAAGGACGCTGATGAACCAGAGGTTCACCTTGCTGACCTCCCAGATGTCGGCCTTCGCCACCGAGCAGGCCGTCACGAGCACCGAAGCGACCGGGGGCGTCTGCTGGCCGATCCCCAGGTTGAGCGTGACGATCAGGCCGAAGTGCACCGGATCGATGCCGGCGGCCTGGACCAGGGGCATCACGATCGGCACCACCAGGATGATCGCGGCGGCCGAGTGCAGGAAGAGGCCGACGACGAGGAAGAAGCCGTTGAGGAGCAGGAGGATCGCCCAGCGCTCCTGGGTCATCCCCATGATCCCCGTCGCCACGGCCTGCGGGACGCGCATCTCCGTCAGGTAGTCGCCCAGGAGCGCGGACGCCGCCACGAGGAGCATCACGACCGCCGTCTGCTGGCCGCCCTCGAGCATCGCGCTGCGCAGGTGCACCCAGTCGAGCTCGCGATAGACCAGGCCGCCCACGGCGATCGCGGCGACGACGGCGAGCCCGGCCCCCTCCGTCGCCGTCACCCATCCCGAGAAGATCCCGCCGAGGATGATCACGGGCAGGAGGAGAGCCCACCCCGCCTCGCGCAGCGTCGTCCACACGAGCCTCGCACGGAACGCCTGCTCCCGCGGGAAATCGTGCCTGCGGGCGAGCAGGTACGCGACGAGCATCATGAGCAGCCCGCCGATCACGCCGGGGACGATGCCCGCCACGAAGAGCTCGACGATCGAGCTCCCCGACATCACCCCGTAGATGATCATCGGAATCGACGGGGGGATGATCACGGCGAGCGTCGCCGAGGAGGAGGTCACGGCCGCCGCGAAGGGGCCCGAGTACCCCTTCTGCTTCATGGCCGGGATCAGGATCGAGCCCAGGGCCGCCACGTCCGCGACCGCCGATCCGCTGATCTCGGCGAAGAAGAGCGACGCGCTGATCGTCACCATCGACAGGCCGCCGCGGATGAACCCGACGAGCGCCGAGGCGAACGCGATCAGGCGGCGGCTGATCCCCGAGGCGTTCATGATCGCGCCCGCGAGGATGAAGAGCGGGATCGCGATCAGCGGAAAGGAGGTCGCCCCGCTGAACATGACGAGCCCCACGTTCGGCAGCGAGCCCACCCCCGCGGGGCCGGTGACCATCGCGACCACGGCGGCGAGCCCGAGCGCGACCGCGATCGGCACGCCGATGACGACGAGGAGGAGCAGGAGGAGCCCGATGGCGAGCAGGCTCATCGGCCGCCCTCCCCGCCCGCTTCGTCCTCCCGCGGCGGCGGCTGCGTGCCCGACGGCGGCGGAGGCGGCAGGGGAGGCGGCTGCGTGCCCGACGGCGGCGGCTGCGTGCCCGACGGGGGCGGAGGCGGCAGGGGAGGCGGCTCGCCCGCCCCGGACGGCGCGGAGGCGCCCGGCTCGCGCAGCGCCTCCGGCAGGGAGAGGAGCTGCGCCGCGATGAAGAGCACGGCCCCGATCGGGATGACGGACTGCGCGATCGACATCGGCACCCACGGCAGCGACACCAGCGTCGTCCCGCCGAGCACGGCGAGGACGCGCAGCCCGGCCCACGCCAGCACGATGAAGAAGCCGAGCACCGCGGCCTCGGCCACGAGCACGATCCCCATCCGCAGCCGGCCTCGCAGCCGCTCGACGAGCGTGGGCACACCGATGTGGGCGCGGTGCAGCGCTGCCAGCGCGGCGCCGTAGTAGGTGAGCCACGCGAGCAGGATCGAGGCGACCTCGTCGTACCACACCAGCGAGGCGCCGGCCTTGCGGAAGCCGACCCCGACGATCACGACCAGGGCGAGGCCCGCCATCAGGGCCAGGACGACGACCTCGAGGACCCTGCGGAGGCCGTTCCGGGCGCCGGTCGCGGTCACGGCGAGCGTCCGCTCAGCGGGACCCCGCGGCCTGGGCGCGCGCCACCAGCTCGCCGGCGCCCGATACCGTCTCGGCGAACTCGTCGTAGACGGCGCGGCTCGCGCTCACGAACGCCGCTCGGTCGGGCGTGTTCACGGCCACGCCCGACGCGCGGATCTGCTCGAGCAGCTCGGCGTCCAGCCGCGCCGCGGTCTCGTGGACGAAGGCCTGCGTCGCCCGCGCCTCCTCCTCCAGGACGGCGCGCACCCCGTCGGGGAGCCCGGACCAACGGGTCGGCGACACCACGACGTACGCGGGCGTGTATACGTGGCCCGTCATCGACAGGTACTCCTGCACCTCGTGCAGCTTGGAGCCCCAGATCTGCGCGAGCGGGTTCTCCTGGCCGTCGATGACGCCGGTCTGCAGGCCGATGAACACCTCGGACAGCGGCAGCGGGGACGGGTTCGCGCCGAGCGTCTGGAAGAGGCGGACGCGCCAGACGCCCCGGGGCGTGCGCAGCTTCAGCCCGGCGAGGTCCTCGGGCGTCTCGACGGCGCCGCGGCTGTTCGTCACGTGTCGGAAGCCGTTCTCCCACACCGCCACGATCCGGTACCCTCCGGCCTCGGCGAGCGGCGCGAGCTCGGGCCACACGACCTCCGTCTCGATCGCCCGCATGTGCTCGCGATCGCGCACGAGATACGGCATCTCGAACAGCCCGAACTCGTCGATCTGCGAGGACATCACGGTCGAGGGCAGCGCGAAATCGACCGTGCCCAGCTTGATCTTCTGGAGCAGGAGCTCGTCGCCTCCCAGCTGGCTGGAGCCGTACGTGACCACCTCCCACCCCTCGGGCAGGCGCCCGTTGGCCCGCCGCGCGAACTCGTCGGCCGACAGGGCGAACAGGGAGCCGGGCTCTCCCACGTGTCCGAAGCTGAGCTCGCGGGGCTGGGACGGGTCGCCGCCGGCGCAGCCGGCCAGCGCCACCGCCACCGCCAGGAACGCGGGCAGGGCCGCCACCACGGGCCCGGCCGCCCGGCCGGAGCAAGAGCGCGGAGATCCGGTCCGCATCACGCGTTCCCTCCCGAGTCGTTGGTGTAGACGTCCATCGCGGCCGCGACGCCCCCCTTGCGGTGGGGCACGCCCGCTGCGGCGAGACCCATCTCGACCCCCGCGAGCGTGCCCATGAGCGTCAGCACGCTCAGGTCCCCGAGGTGGCCGATCCGGAAGAGCTTGCCCTTGAGGTCGCCGAGGCCCGTACCGAGCGACATGTCGAAGCGCTCCAGGATGTGCGCCCGGACGACGTCGGCGTCGTGCCCTTCGGGCACGAGCACCGAGGTGAGCGCCCCGCTGGCCTCCGCCCGCTCGACCGCGAACGGCTCGAGCCCCCACGCCCTCACCGCCGCGCGGGTCGCGCGCGCGAAGGCCGCGTGGCGCGCGAAGACCTGGTCGAGGCCCTCCTCGCCGAGCATCGCCAGCGCCTCCTCGAGGCCGAAGAGGAGGTTGGTCGCGGGCGTGTAGGGGAAGAAGCCCCGTGCGTTGGCGTCGATCTGATCCGACCAGTCCCAGTACGAGCGGGGAAGAGCGGCGCGGGCGTTCGCCTCCAGGGCGCGCTCGCTCACCGCCAGCACCGCCAGCCCCGGCGGGAGCATCATCCCCTTCTGCGAGCCCGAGACCGTGACGTCCAGGCCCCACTCGTCGTGCCTCAGGTCGGTGACCGCGAGCGACGACACCGCGTCGACGAGGAGCAGAGCCGGATGGCCCGACCCTCGCAGCCCGGCGCCGATCCGCTCGAGGTCGCTGGTCACGCCGGTGGAGGTGTCGTTGTGCACGACCAGGACCGCCTTGATCTCGTGCGCCCGGTCGGCGTCGAGCACCTCGAGGATCGCCTCGGCGGTCAGGCCCCGGCGCGGATCCCACGGCTCGAGCTGGACGTCCAGGCCCCAGCGCCCGGCCACCTTGGCCCAGCTCTCCGCGAAGAAGCCCTGCCGGAAGGCGAGCACGCGGTCGCCGGGCGACAGCGTGTTCACCAGCGCGGCCTCCCAGCCGCCGCTGCCCGACGCCGGGTGCACGAGCACGCTGTGCTCCGTGCGGAAGAGCCAGCGCAGCCCCGCGAGCAGCCTGCCGGTCAGCTCCTGGAACTCGGGGCCGCGATGGTCGATGGTCGGCTTCGCGGTCGCGCGCAGGACGCGGTCCGGCGTGTTCGTCGGACCGGGCAGCTGCAGGAAGTGGCGTCCGCTGTGGTAGGTCAAGCGCGATCTCCGTCGGATGCGACCGGGGTCCGCGCCGCGTACAATGGCGCCGACCGGGAGCGCCAACTTATACCGTCCGCAACCCCCCGACACCCTGACATGTCCGATTCGCGCATCGTGCCGGGGGATCCCGCGCTGCAGGCCCGTCTGGAACGGGCGGTCGAGGGCGAGGTGCGCTTCGACGCATTCACGCGCGGCCTCTACTCGACGGACGCCTCGCACTACCAGATCGAGCCACTCGGCGTGGTCTTCCCGCACTCGGTCGAGGACGTGGAGGCCGTGCTCGAGATCGCGCGGGCC